>NZ_MVKA01000062.1:0-10901 GCF_002042905.1 Geobacillus sp. LEMMY01 | reverse complement strand
CCTCTCCACCGTCCGGCCGGCCATATCAGCCGGAAGCGGCGTCCACTCCAACACCGAAAGCGCCGTTTTCCCCAAGTCACGAAACACGGTCCAAAACTCTGGAAAATACCGATCCGTCCAGCGGACGATCGCGTTTTTCACCGCCGTCTGTTCCTTGCGGAGCTTCTCTTTGAGCGTGCTCCCCACGCGCAAATCGGCTTCGATCTCGTGCAGCAGCCGGGGAACGAGGAATCGTCCGTCTTTTGCCAGTCTGGCAATGACCAGGGCGTCTTTGGCGTCGTGTTTCGTCGGCAGGTTGTCATCGAGTTCTTTCGACCGGCACACATGCGCCGGGTTGACCATGACCAACGGGATCCCGTTCTCCTCGAGGAAGTAGGCTAGGTTCAACCAGTAGTGCCCGGTCGGCTCCACGGCGACGATCACCTCTGACTTCCCRAACGCTTGCATCGCCYCCTGAATCGCTTTATACAGCTGTTGAAACCCCTCTTTCGACTGGAAGATCGGGAACGATTTGCGAAGCACGCGCCCCCGGTCATCCACGAAGCAGGCGTAGTGGGTTCGTTTCGCGATATCAATACCCACGACAAGCGTTTGTTCGGTTACTTGATCAATTTTATAGTTTTGTGTACAATTCATCTGAAGTCCTCCTTGGTATGGTGAGTGATGTGGTTGACACCCCTGCATCATACCAAGAGGGCTTTTTTTGATCAAGTCCCCGGAAAAGCTCCTAACGGGAATGCTCCTTTGTTTTTGACAGAGGCGGAGCGGGCCACGCCCCCTGGATAATCTTTGTTCAGCGCGGTGCAGTTTGGATACGTTTTGATTTTGGCTGCCGCTTCGGCCAGGCGGAGCGAGTCAAAGGAAAAGCTGGCTGCGAGTGCAACTTTGCATGGGGGACAATGTTGGCAATGATATCGCTCCGGCCCGCCGGCTCGGCTGCCGGACGATGTTGATCGACGTGTACGGCCTCGCGAAACGAGGGGATGCGGATCTCATCGTCGCTTCGACGTCGGCGTGTGTGCCGGTGCTGCGCCGCCTGTTGTAGGCGGTGTATTTTTGTTTTGTATATTCAGAAAATTATTGAAAATATTCATGAAAGCGTGTACAATAAAAACAGCCGGCTATATACCAACCGGTCAGTAAAAAAGCTATCCAATGCTGCTTGCGCGGCGGTTGCCGCAGTGAACGATCGCGTGAAAAGGAGGAGGGGGAACGGAATGAATACGAGACATTACCCGTATTGGCCGAAACGGCTCTCGAAAACGCTGGCTGTGCCGGAGACGACGCTCATCGATCATCTCGAAACGTCGGCGAAGCGCTATCCGAACAAAACGGCGATTTACTATTACGGAGCGGCTTATTCGTACAAACAGCTGCTCGATGAAGTGAATGCGTTGGCCGGCTATTTGCAGCAAAAGATGTTCGTTAAACCGGGCGACCGCGTTCTATTGTACATGCAAAATTCTCCGCAGTTTGTCATCTCCTACTATGCCATTTTGCGCGCTGAAGCGATCGTCGTGCCGATCAATCCGATGAACACCTCAGAGGAGCTTTCCTTTTACGTCAATGATTGCGAAACGAGAGTCGCCATCGTTGGGCAGGAGCTGCTTGACAAAGCGGCCCCGCTCCTTGGACGAACACCGCTGGAACAAATCATCGTCGCTGCTTATTCCGATTATGCCTCCGATGAATCGCCGGTTTCGCTTCCGGCCGAAGTGGCGGCGCCGCGGCGGGCCATTGGGGATGAGCGCATTCTTTTATGGGCGGACTGCCTCGGCGCCCAATTGCCGCCGCTTCCGTATAACGGCCATGTCGATGACATCGCCGTCTTGCCGTACACATCCGGGACGACCGGGGTGCCGAAAGGTTGCATCCACCCGCACCGGACGGTGAACGCCAACATCGTCGGCGCCTACCATTGGGGCGATGTGACGAGCGACTCGGTCGCGTTGGCGACGCTGCCGTTTTTCCATGTCACGGGGATGGTCCATAGCATGCATACGCCGATTTTCGCCGGCGCCGCCATGGTGTTGATGACGCGCTGGGATCGGGACGCGGCCGCCCGGCTGATCGAGTTGTACCGGTGCACGCATTGGGTGAACATCAGCACGATGCTTATCGACTTTTTGGCCAACCCGGCGCTTGGCCAGTATGACATTTCCTCGCTTTCGAGCATTTCCGGCGGCGGAGCGGCGCTGCCGGAAGCGGTCGGGGAAAAATTGTTCCAGCTCACCGGCGTCCGTTATTTTGAAGGCTACGGGCTGACGGAGACGATTTCGCAGACGCATTTCAATCCGCCGGACCGGCCGAAATTGCAATGTCTCGGCGTTCCGTCGTTTGACGTCGACGCGCGCATCATCGACCCGGCGACGGGGAGGGAGCTTGGCGTCGGCGAAGTCGGGGAGATCGTCGTTTGTGGTCCGCAAGTGTTCCGCGGCTATTACCGGCGTGAAAAAGAAACGGAAGAAGCGTTCATCGAGCTCGACGGCAAGCGGTTTTTCCGCACCGGCGACATCGGGCGGATGGATGAGGAAGGCTACTTTTTCATCGTCGACCGCGTCAAACGGATGATCAACGCTTCTGGATACAAAGTGTGGCCGACCGAAGTCGAGTCGCTTTTGTACAAACATCCGGCTGTTCAGCAAGCGTGCGTCGTCGGCGTGCCGGATCCGCGCCGCGGCGAAACGGTGAAGGCGTTTATCGTCCTTCATGACGAGTATGTCGGCAAAGTAACGGAAGAAGAGATCATTGAATGGTCCAAGACGCAAATGGCGGCGTATAAATACCCGCGCCTCGTTGAATTCCGCTCGTCGCTGCCGATGACGTCAAGCGGCAAGCTGCTTTGGCGGAAACTGCAGGAAGAGGAATATGAAAAAGCGGGGAAAGGGGTGAACGCCTGATGGCGAAAACGGTCGAAACCGTCCTTGGCCCGGTGCCGGTGGAACGGCTTGGCAAAACGCTCATCCACGAGCATTTCCTCTTCGGTTATCCAGGGTTTCAAGGTGATGTGACGCGCGGCCCGTTCCGCGAAGACGAGGCGCTTCGCGTCGCAGTCGAAGCGGCGGAAAAGATGAAGCGGCACGGCATTCAAACGGTTGTCGATCCGACGCCGAACGACTGCGGGCGCAACCCGGCGTTTTTGCGGCGCGTCGCTGAAGAAACGGGGCTGAACATTATTTGCGCCACCGGCTATTATTATGAAGGGGAAGGGGCGCCGCCGTATTTCAAATTCCGCCAGCTGCTCGGAACAGCGGAAGATGATATTTACGACATGTTTATGACCGAGCTGACCGAGGGCATTGCCGATACCGGAATCAAGGCGGGTGTCATCAAGCTCGCCTCGAGCAAAGGGCGCATCACCGAGTACGAAAAGATGTTCTTCCGCGCCGCCGCCCGTGCGCAAAAAGAGACGGGCTCAGTCATCATCACCCATACGCAAGAAGGAACGATGGGGCCGGAACAAGCCGCCTATTTGCTTGAGCACGGCGCCGATCCGAAAAAAATCGTCATCGGTCATATGTGCGGCAACACGAACCCGGACTACCATCGCCGGACGCTTGCTTATGGCGTTTACATTGCCTTTGACCGTTTCGGCATCCAAGGGATGGTCGGCGCGCCGACCGATGAGGAGCGGGTGCAGACGCTCCTTGCTCTGCTTCGCGATGGGTATGAGAAACAAATTATGCTGTCCCACGACACCGTCAACGTTTGGCTCGGCCGTCCGTTTACGCTGCCGGAGCCGTTTGCCGGGATGATGAAAAACTGGCATGTCGAGCATCTGTTTGTGAACATCATCCCCGTGCTGAAAAACGAAGGAATCAGCGATGAGCAGCTTGAGCAAATGTTCATCCACAATCCGGCAGCGTTGTTCTCGGCCTGACGCCATCCTCACTCAAAAGTACGGACCTATAAGGTTGGTGAAAACCGCGTTTTCTTCAAAATAGTTGTTATGAAGGCGCGGAAAAGCTGTTGATCCATTAGCGAAATTTCCGCGGCCGAGCGTTTTTTCGTTAAATCACCGGCTTTCTATACTGGGCAACGTTGTGTTGCACGCAAAAGGCTGCTCGAAAGGTGAATAGACGAATAGAAAACCGCCGTCATCCGGCTTCAACTGGCCGACGGCGGTTTTTTGTTTGGACGGGGGTCCGTTTTTTTCCATTCCTATGAATAATTTTCCTGTTTGGTTGAACAATAAAGAAAGACAAGAGCCGAGCGAAAGGAGGAGAAAAGGTGCCGGCCATCGAAAAGCGACTCCTGATCTTCTCTTTCGTTGTCATCGCCTTGTACGTGTCGCCGTATTTTGTGCTTGGCGAGGATGCGCATATGCGCGTTCATGACAATTTGGATTCGAACATCGCCTGGTATAAGGTGCTCACCCGAAGCGGTGAGCTATTCGGACCGGTCGATGGCGTCATTCCGCAAATCATCAACGGCCTGCCGCGCAACGCGTTCGGCACGGAATTCAGCGGCATCGTTTGGCTCCATGCTTTGTTTCCATCTATTTACGCCTATGGGATCAGCCAAGCCGCAACCCGCGTATTGGCGTTCATCGGCATGTATTTGCTGCTGAGAAAACATGTGCTGCCGGATGACCGATGGCGCTGGATTCGTGTCGGTGCCGCCTTGACGTTTGCCTTGACGCCGTTTTGGCCATCGGGGATGTTAAGTACGCTCGGGATGCCGCTTGCGCTTTGGGCGTTTTTAAACATCCGCAACGGCGAGCGTTCATGGGTGAACTGGGCGGTGTTGACGCTCTTGCCGCTCTATTCGAGCTTCGTGCTTGGATTTTTCTTTTTCTTGAGCGCGCTTGGGATTTGGTGGCTCGTTGATGTCATCCGCGGCAAGGGTTGGAATTGGCGGTTTTTGGCGGCCATCGCCTATATGACGATGCTTTATTTGGCGGTCGATTACCGGCTTGTCCATTCGCTGTTGTTTTCCAATGAGCCGACAAGCCGCGACGAATATTTCCACGCGCGCCTGCCGCTTTGGCGCGTCATCCGGCTGACGTTCAAAAACTATGTGCTCGGCCACACCCACGTCATGACCGTGCATGGGCTCGTCATTTTACCGGTGACGCTTATTGCCCTGTATTTCGTCTGGAAGCGGAAGCGCTGGCGGCAGGAAAAACTGTTTTTGCTTTTGCACGGGTTGAACTTCGCGTTGTCGACATGGTATGCGTTTTGGTTTTACAAAGGGTGGCTGCCGCTCACCGAACGGTTCGATTTGCTCGATAAGTTCAATTTCGCCCGCTATCACTTTTTGCGGCCGATGGTCATTTACATATTGTTTGCGCTGGCGTTGAAAATTTTTTGGCAGGAAGGCCGAAGGTGGCGGGCGGTCGGTGCGGCGGCCATTGTCTTGCAGCTTGTCGTGCTTGCTTTATGCAATGAGGAAATCGTCTACCGCGACAAGCCGTCGTTTCGCGAGTTTTACGCGGAAAAGCAGTTTGCCGCCATTCGCCGCTATATCGGCCGTCCGGTTCATACATACCGCGTCGCCAGCATTGGCATCCATCCGGCGATCGCTCAATACAACGGCTTTTACACGCTTGATACGTACAACAACTTTTATCCGCTCGAATACAAGCATCGGTTTCGCCGCATCATCGCCAAGGAGCTCGCGAAAAACAAAAAACTGCGCGAGTATTTCGATGAATGGGGCGGGCGCTGCTATTTGTTCGTCGATGAGCTGGGCAAGCGGTATATGTTTCAGAAAAACTCGAAGCGTACGATTCGCAACTTGGAATTGAACACGAACGTGTTTTATGACATGGGCGGGCGCTACGTTTTTTCGGCGCTGCCGATTGAAAACGCCGGCGAAAACGCCTTGCGCCTTGAGCGGGTGTTCCGTTCCAAAGAGTCCGCGTGGACCATCTATTTATACAAAGTCGTGCCGGAGGGAGGAAGGTGACATGTTCGAACCGACGTTGGCCATTGTTGTGCCGTGTTACAACGAAGAAGAGGTGCTGCCGGAGACGATCCGCCGCTTGCGGGAGCTGCGCGAACAATTGATTGAAGAGCAGCTCATTTCATCCAACAGCGCGCTTTTGTTCGTCGACGACGGCAGCCGTGACGATACATGGAAGATCATATACAAAGCGAGTTTGCGCCACCCGGAAGTGAAAGGGCTGAAACTGGCGCATAACGCCGGGCATCAAAACGCGCTGCTTGCTGGGCTGTTCGCCGCGAAAAGGCATGCCGATTGCCTCATTTCGATCGACGCTGATTTGCAAGATGATGTAGCGGCGATTCGGGAATTTGTGCAAAAGTTTCGCGAAGGTTATGACATCGTCTACGGCGTGCGCCGGCGACGCGATGCCGATACGTGGTTCAAGCGCCATACGGCGCAAGGATTTTACCGGCTGATGAAGGCGTTTGGCGTCGATCTCGTTTACAATCACGCCGACTATCGCCTTATGAGCCGGCGCGCTGTGGACGCGCTTGAACAGTTCGGGGAAGTGAACTTGTTTTTGCGCGGCATCGTTCCGCTTTTGGGCTTTCGGTCGGCGACGGTTTATTATGACCGAAAAGAGCGGCTGGCCGGGAAAACGAAATATCCGCTGAAAAAAATGATCGCCTTTGCGCTTGACGGCGTGACGTCGTTTAGCGTCACCCCGATCCGTTTCATTTCGCTCGTTGGGTTTCTCTCGTTTGTCGTCAGCTTGATGTTTGGCACCTATTTTCTTTTTCTCAAATGGGCCGGGCATACGGAAACGGGTTGGACGTCGCTCATCACTTCCATTTGGTTGTTAGGGGGCTTGCAGCTGATGGCGCTCGGGCTGATCGGTGAATATATTGGGAAAATTTACAAAGAAGCCAAACGGCGGCCGCGCTATATCGTCGATTTGGATTTATGGAATTGGACGCTGCCGCAGCGGCTGTCGCCGGCGGCGCCGTCCGAAGAGGGAGGGGCGGCCGAATGGACGCGTTCGTAATGGAACAAAAAGGGAGGTGCGCTTTGGCGGCCGCCTTTTTTCTTTGTCTTGCAATTCAAAAAAAGAAAGAGTAGACTGATGGATGGGGAGAATGGATCATTCCATTGGCCGAAAATACGGCGAAAGTCAGTGTATGGCCGGCGAAAAGGCTTGGAAAGGGGAGAAACCGGAAATGGCCAATTGGCATGAATGGGCGGAAATGCTCGAGCGGGTGAGAGAGGAGAATCCGCTCGTCCATAATATCACGAATGTCGTTGTGACGAATTTTACGGCAAATGGGCTGCTTGCGCTTGGCGCTTCGCCGGTGATGGCGTATGCGAAAGAGGAAGTGGGCGAGATGGCGAAGCTCGCTGGCGCGCTTGTCCTCAATATTGGGACGTTGAATGCCGAAGAGGTAGAAGCGATGCTTGTCGCCGGCCGGGCGGCCAATGAAGCCGGCGTGCCGGTCATTTTCGACCCGGTCGGGGCCGGGGCCACGCGCTACCGGACGGAGACGGCGCGCCGCATCGCGGAACAAGTCAAGCTCGCCGTGATCCGTGGCAATGCGGCGGAGATCGCCAATATGATCGGTGAGGCGTGGGCGATTAAAGGGGTGGACGCCGGCGGAGGAAGCGGCGATCGAGTGGCGTTGGCCAAACGGGCGGCGGAGCAGCTCGGCGCCGTTGTCGCGATTACCGGAAAAGAGGACGTCGTTGCGGACGGACAGACGACGTATCTTATTCAGAACGGCCATCCGTTGCTGACGAAAGTGACCGGGGCGGGCTGCTTGCTGACATCGGTTGTCGGAGCGTTTGCGGCCGTTGAGCGCGATGCGGTGAAGGCGGCGGTGGCCGCGCTTGTGTATTACGGCGTCGCAGCGGAGCAGGCGGCGGCCAAAGCCGGGGAGCGCGGACCGGGCAGCTTCCAGACGGCGTTTTTGGACGCGTTGGCGTATACAAGCGTCGATGATGTCAAACGGCATGGCCGGGTGGAACAACGGTAAAAGGGGAGGAGAAACACGATGGTGTACAAAGCGTTGACGATTGCCGGGTCGGACAGCGGCGGCGGCGCCGGCATCCAAGCCGATCTCAAAACGTTCCAGGAGCTCGGCGTCTTTGGCATGTCAGCGATCACGGCGGTGACGGCGCAAAACACACTTGGCGTGCAAGGCGTCTACCCGCTGTCGGCGGAAGCAGTCGCCGCCCAGATCGAATCGGTGGCCGGCGATTTAGGCGCGGATGCGGTGAAAACCGGCATGCTCTTTAGTGCCGAGATCATTCGTACGGTTGCTGAACAAGTGAAAAAACATAAATGGGAGCGGCTGGTCGTCGACCCGGTGATGATCGCCAAAGGCGGCGCTCCGCTGTTGCAAGAGGAAGCGGTGGCCGCGCTGAAAGAAGAGCTGCTGCCGATGGCGCTTGTCATTACACCGAACATTCCAGAAGCGGAAGCGTTGACGGGCGTTGTCATCCGCACGATGGATGACCGTCGCGAAGCCGCGCGCCTCCTCCACCGGATGGGCGCCCGCTATGTCGTCGTGAAAGGCGGCCATGACGATGATGGCGAAGAAACCGTCGACTTGCTGTATAACGGCAGCGAATTTTCCTATTTTAAAAGCAAACGAATTGACACGCGCCATACGCATGGAACCGGCTGTACGTTTGCGGCGGCGATCGCCGCTGAGCTGGCGAAAGGGCGGCATCCTGTCGACGCTGTCGCGACGGCGAAGGCGTTTGTGCAATCGGCGATTGCTCACCCCCTTGGCATCGGTCAAGGCCACGGCCCGACGAACCATTGGGCGTACCGCCAATACGGGGAGTGAGAGCGATGGCGCGCATCGCGAGCGGCGAAATGAAGGAGAGACTGGCTGTTTACTTCATTATGGGAAGCCGAAACAGCGAACGTCCGGCCGCCGATGTGCTGAAAGAAGCACTTGACGGCGGTGTGACGTTGTTTCAATTCCGCGAAAAAGGGCCAGGCGCTTTAAAAGAGGCGGACAAAGAGGCGCTCGCCCGGCAGCTGCAGCGCCTTTGCCGCGCTTATGGGGTGCCGTTTATCGTCAACGATGACGTCGAGCTGGCCCTCGCCATTGATGCCGACGGCGTCCATGTCGGTCAAGACGATGAGGATGCGCGGCGCGTGCGGGAAAAAATCGGCGATAAAATTTTGGGCGTCTCAGCGCACAACGTCGAAGAAGCGATGGCGGCCGTTGATGCGGGCGCCGATTACCTCGGCGTCGGTCCGATTTACCCGACCAGCTCGAAAGAGGATGCAAAGGAAGCGCAAGGACCGGATGTTCTCCGCCGCCTGCGCGAAGCCGGGATCACAATCCCAATCGTCGCCATCGGCGGCATTACGGCTGCGAACGCCAAAACCGTTGTGGAAGCCGGGGCGGATGGGGTGTCCGTCATCAGCGCCATCGCTTCGGCTCCGTCGCCAAAGGCGGCGGCCGCCGCCTTGGCGGAAGCGGTGCGGGCAGCCCGCACGCGCTGAATGAAAAAGTCGGTTTCCATTTGTGGGCAAAGCGCCCTAATGGAAAAAGGTGTCCCGTTGATATTTCGGGACACCTTCTTTTTTGACTGCTAGGTCGTTGTCTGCCGCCAGTTCGGCCATCGCCATTCCAACAGCGGCCGTAGGAGCCGGACGACCGGCTTGCTTCCAAGGATGAGCATCATGGCAACCGACAGTGCAAACAGAAGCGGATAGCCGTGCACATCCATAATAAAGTCTGGGAATGGCGTCTCGTGCAAATATTTTAAAATAAACCCGTGCAAGATATAGATGTAAAACGTGCGCGCCCCGAGCACGGAAAAGGAGAAGCGCCGGCTCGGGATGAGCGACAGAAAGCCAAACATCATGAGCAGGCTCGCCCCATAAATGGCGAGGCGGCTCGCAATGCCGGCTGGTTCCGAGACGCCAAGCGTATCGTACGATTTCGAGCCGTACAGCCAATCTTGCGGCAAATCCGGAAACCCGAAATGGATGACGAAAAACATGCCAACGAGCACCGCAAGCGAAACGAGGCGCACTGGGGCGGCAAACAAGCGCTCGATCGCCGACTTTTGAAAGAAAAATCCAAGCAAAAAGAACGGGAAAAACGTGAGCGTCCGCGACAAGCTGAGCCATTTTTCCGCTTCCATCATCCCGCCGGCAAGGCCGAAAAGAAGCGCCATCGGCAATGCGATCCGCCTTGGCAGCCGGCCGAACCATAACAGCAGCACGTTCCAGCTAAACAGGCTGAGCAAAAACCATAAACTCCAATGCGGGGTCAATAAGTCAAGTTCCAACGACTGTTTGTCATACAGGAAGAAGTAGTAGATCGAATACAGCAGCTGGAATAGAACGTACGGGATGAGCAATTTTTTCGTGATCTTTTGCAAGTAGCCGTGCTCGTGGAATTTTTTTGCGAAATAGCCGGAAATGAAAATGAACGCCGGCATGTGGAAAAAGAAAATCCACGTATACAAGCTGTGCACCCATAAGACGTCGTCAATGTACGGGCGCAGAAAGTGGCCAAACACGACGAGGAGCATGAGCGCGCATTTTGCGTTGTCAAAATAATAGTCCCGCTCCTTCATAGTGTTTCCTCCCTCTAGAAATGTTGATCTATCAAGGCTTTTCGGCCTCTCAGGGGTGTCCAAAAAATATTTTTCGACAAAATCCCTTACATCCTTTTTCAGTTTTGTGGATATCTTACAGACCTAGGGTGCGCTTCGCGGCCACGGCTGGTTATATTTTCCTGCCACGGGGGGAAGCATATTCGATGCACCCTTTGGATCTCCGCGTCGCTGATGAGGACGAACCCTCCCATGTCTCCGGGCGTCTTCGCGCCAACATTCCCTCGTTCGGTCTCGTCATCAGGCGGAGGCCGGCCAAGCTCCTTTAGGGACTCAAGGTCGAATGGATGAAATCACGCCAGCTTCTCCGGTGTCATCTCRTKGTCCAACGATTCTKCCGTTCGCAGGGGTGAGGCCTTAGGCCTCCCGTT
>NZ_MVKA01000023.1:0-42766 GCF_002042905.1 Geobacillus sp. LEMMY01 | reverse complement strand
CTTGTTCCTAGCTAATAATCTCCGCTTCTTTTTTTCGTACTTTGTCAAGCATCKTTCCTTTTCGCTGGTCKAGCGCGCTCGATTCAACAACGATCAGCCGAACGGGGTGGCCTTCATACGTCGAGGCCGTTTCCCATACCCGGTACGTGGCGCCGTTTCTCTCCGCCAACGTAAAGGGATCGCTCCACGTCGTGTCCTCAGCATCCGCTTCGGCCAGCGCGGTTTTCACGATCCGGAGCGACGAAGGGCCTCTGGTGATCAAAAAGGCGTTGGCCGCTTTGGTTTGCGCCAGGGTCTCTTTCGTCATCGCGGCGGAATCGGCCACGTAAATCCATTCGTCTTCGATTTTGGCCTGCTTCAGCTGTTCATGGACACGAGACAGCACCTCGGGATTCCATGTTTTATCGGGCAGGYTGCCRTCGTGCACATCGCCGTAAAACGGGATGCCGTCCTCGTTGCCGACCAGTCCGAAACCGATCTGTTTTTGCCAACGATGATGGCRGTTGTAGCCATGTGTGATYTGTAAGGCCTCTAACGAGGCCGATTCATACGCGCCGTAAACGGTCTTGTCCGTCGTATCGGCGTGGAAGGCTCGGAGGGAAAGGCCTTCTTTGCGATAAATATGAATCAAGCAAGTGCTGATGACGTTGTGAATGCCAGCCTCATACAGGCGATCGAGATGACGGGCCAACGCATCGTCATTCAACTGGGAAGGATGGAGCCCGGAACGGATGAGTTTCTCACAATCGACCTCCTGAGCCCAATGTTCCAAGTGAACGAGGGCTTGCCGGCCGTCAAACACATTGTAGAGGATGGCCTGAACGGCATCGCTGACTCGCGTTTGGCACTGCGGATCGACGGGCACGAGATGGTCAATCAATTGAGGCAGACCCAGTTTCTTGAATAGGGCACTTATTATATTCAAATAAGAATTGCGATAGACCGCTTCGACTTGAACATCCATGAGAGAAAAACTCCTTCACTTTCCTTGTGTGTCAAGGATTCATTCGACATCGGAACGAAAAAATCCTCCCGATTTTCGTCGAGAGGGTGCGAAATGTGAGATATAAATTGACACGAGTGTTGATTATCCATTATTTTACTAAAAAACACAGAATCATATGGCTGAACACAAGCTTTTCTGTCTCTTCCCTCGAACAAGAACGCCGGCGGGCAAATTACATTTGCCCGCAAAGCGTTCATTGTTCGAGGAGGGCATGGTAATAATCCCAGTCGGCAAGCTAGCTTAGCCGACTACGGCAGAAAAGCTAGGAATAGAGCGATGTCAACTGGTTTTTAATGGTTAATCAACACGCTTGATCTTATCATGCAATATGAAAATCAAAACTTCTGTTCTTGTTCAATTTTTAAAATAAGTTCATTAATATAGTTCACGACTTCCGCTGAAGCAATTTCTAATTCTTGTAAATGAGTTTCAGCCCGAATGATATCCCCTTTTTCATATGCTTCTACTGCTTTTTTTGCGGCTACATGGACAGCTTGATGCGGTTGATCTAGACGTTCAAATGCCGATGTCCCTTTCAGCCTCTTTTGTGTTTCTTCGTCAAAATACCATTTCCCAAGACGGCAATGATGATGGGAAGCAACGTCTTCTGGACGAATATGTTCAAAACCAATAATCATGTTATAAATACGCCATTTCCAAAGGAGATGGTCAGTTTTAGCTAAATGAAGAAGCGCTTTTGAAGATAGCTTCACACCATTTCCTTCTACCATTTGCAATCGGAAAGAGTCAATCGCTTGACTTAATTTGTAAATCGTTTTTCCTGTCTTTTCCCCTAACTGTTTCACTTGCTCGGTCAACGCTGCTATCGCAGACATGCGGTTGGAAATTTCATCTACAGTTGCGGCTTGTTCTTGCGCAACTGCTGCGTGTGTATTCGTGTTATCTTGAATATCTCCCATAGCTTGCGTAATTTCTTTTAAAATCGGCATCGCTTCCTGCGCTTGCTTTACCGCTTGACGAATAACGGAGGAAGTGGAATGGATGGCTGAGGAAACTTCATTAGAAATGCCTCTTAATTCTTCTATATTTTTTTGAATTTCTTCAAGCGATTGAACTGTATGATCAGCTAATTTTCTAATTTCTTCAGCAACAATCGAAAATCCCCTGCCATATTCCCCGGCCCGTGCAGCTTCAATAGAAGCGTTAAGAGCCAACAAATTCGTTTGATCGGCAATACCGTTCACTAATTGCATAACTTTTTCAATGGCAGTTAAATATTGTTGTAAATGTTCAAATTGCCGTACCATATTTGTAAACGTCTGATCGGTTTCAATAATTTCATTAAACGCCTCAGTAATAATTTGTTGCCCTTTTTCCGCTTGTTCTACTGCCATCGTCGTTTTCTCTGCAATCACTGTCGCTGCATTTGCTACTTCGAAAATAGATGCATTCATTTCTTCTGTTGCTGCTGTTACCATTTGAACATTATCATTTTGTTCGTCTAGCAACCGTAGTAAATCTTTAATAAACATAACTTCTGTATTTTGTTCCATTAATTTGGCAGTGCCGTTTGCAATTTGTTCAAGCATAGATTCGGTATACACTTCAATAAGCAGTTGCTGTTCAATATTAATAGCGCGTTGCAAAACGGCCATCAATGATAAACACCGCCTAGGAGACAGTGTGATTTTGGATAATAACGTTGTTAATACAAAAAAATTAAAATGATTAAATGCAACAATTAATTTTCCAATATTCACCTTTTCTTTTCTTAACAAGTGAAAAAAACGTAAGATTTCATTAACATACGCTCGATCTCGTTCCATATAAAAAAATGATTGAATGTAATGGGATATATGCTGAGTTGTAATAACCTGTGCTGCTTTTGGGTTGATTTTCTTAAGTCCATCATGCAATAATTTAACCATTTCCTCTTTATATGGAGCAATTAAGTTGTGAATTTGTTGTAATTTGCTGAAGTCTTCTTTAGTAAAATGGTTAAATGAAAGCGTGTCAACAAAACGTCCTTCAAATGAATAGTCTGTTCCTTGCTCAAGAAGCTCGTGGGGCTTTGGAAGAAGCCGTTGAAATAGCATATATTCACCTCTCCTATGTGATTTTCTTTTTTCTACAGATCAAAAATTGTTGTCTTAACAAGTTGCGATATTTTACATCATGTACATCGTTGAAGAAAGACCAGCACCACCTCAAAACGTTGTTTCGCTATCGGCCGTTAAAGCGCTTCCATCATTAACTTTTATCGTTAAAGCGATAGTCATAAAATATTCACTCACTCCTGCCTCTTAAGTTCAATTATATATAATTTATTACGTTTACACCATACCGCAACTAAAACAGAGTCAGTCAAGACTTTGTGGGAACTTTTTTTGGTTCACTTCGGGCGTATGTAAATAACAGTATAATGAACCATTTTCAGGAATATATTTAGTAAGCGCTTTCTGACTCTCATCCCTACCTGTAAGCCAATGATATGTATTCCTTTTTTACCATCAACGAAGTTCCGATAAGGCTTGGTGAATTGGCGTTCCGGATGAGTGCTGGAGATACGGCACGTTGTCCCGCACCATCTCCGGCCACAACCGGCGCACCCGCCGTTTGGCGGTTTTGATCCACGCCGCCTTGGTCGAAGCCGAAGCCGGGCGATCGGCCGCCGGCTTCCCTTTCTCCGCGGACGGCCGGTTCATCAGAGACATCCCATCGATCTCGGCGATCATCACATGGAGAAACGCCCGAAGCCCTTGGTCTTTCCAGCTGCGGCGGGATTTCACCCGGTGCTCAAACCGGCTCATCACGCTCTCTGCGTGGCCCATCGGACGCATTCCGGCCGTGTCCACCCCTTGCTCCGCCAGCCACTGCCGGTAGTCCCGGATACATCCCGGCATCGACTCGATCCGACGAATCAAGGCCAAAAGCTACTCGTCTTTCGCTTCGTCCTCCAACGTGCCGACCGCGCTGTCGAGCTCCATCAAAAGCCCTTGTTCGTCTTGTTTCGCCAACTTCTTCCGCACCTCCCGCCAACGCGGATGGCCCGCCAGACACTGACGCAGCTCCCGCGCCACATGAAACCGATCCAGCTGGAAGCAGGCCCGCTTTCCAAAGTGTTCCCGGCAGGCCGTGATCCGCGGCGCCGCGTCGCCGTTGATGACTAACAAATCCCGGCACGGATCATACGCATATTCGTCGAGCAGCCATTCTTCGAAGCTCTCCCACACGTCCCCCGGACCTTCATGGAGGTAGTGGCGCTGATTCACAAGCTCGATGTGCGAGTCATTTCGCTTCCATCCTTCGTGAACCGCAAGGATTTTCTCTTCTTTCGCCCGCTTTCCTTTCCCCTGACGGGAAATGAAGAGGCCGTCCGCCTCCACAAACAGCACCCGTCCTTGCCGTTCATGAATCGGCCGATGCAGCGAGACCTGAGCCTCCAATACCAACTGGCGAATGGCTTCATGGCTCATCACCGCGTACCCCACCATCTTTTCGAGAGTGCGGGCGGCTTTGCGGTAAGAGGAACACTCCACTGCCAAACTGATGGCGGTTTCCTCCAAGCAAGGACTGATCGATTGCGCTCCGTCAAACTGTAGCATCGCGTCCAACAAATACGTGTAGGTGCCGGTTTTCCGGTCCAAGTAATAGTTGCGTCGGAACGTCACTTCACCAAACAGTGTTTGGATCGTTGTTTTCCGTTTGTCTTTCAGCTGGTACCGGCGCTTGTCCCGGGTTTCCGCCAGCTGCTCGTCCATCTCCTCTAAGAGGGCGGAAAACAGGAATGGCAAACACGGCTTGCAAGGATCGCCATAACTGCTCCTCCAACTCTTTTAACGTCGGCACATTTATGGTAAGATGTTGTTGAATGTTCATGGACTTTCTCCCTCCTATTCTTGGTTGTTTTCGCCAATCACCATCATAGCAGGGAGAGAGTCCTTTTTGCATGAAATTTGCTTTTCCACCCTACCGCGCTTCGCTTGGTGGCCCCGACGAGAGATGCGAACAAAGGTTCGCAACCCTCGTCGGGGATCGTTCCTGAATTCCACCCACAAATATTTTACTCACACACTAAACAAAAATATTGTCGAATTATGTAAAATAAAAAACCCGCCAAACGGCAGGGTTGTAGCTTGTCGACAAAATTGACAAACTGAAAAGAACCTACAGGCTCTTTAAAAGATGGTGTTGCTTAAACCATCAATTGATCATTTATTCAGTTTGCGAATCGAGGAAATGGATCCAAATGTTGAACCAAAGATTTTTAGTTTTCATTTTCATTTTTTAAAAAACACGCCGTCTTCCAAATCTTAAAAGAAAAAGGGCAACGATTAAAAAAATGGGATAAATCTTCTTCCAAAGCCGGTGCGAAGAAACATTCCTCCTCGTACTGGATCGACCCATTCTATTACTCCTCTATGAACCCATCCGTTACGATCGATAACTTCAACAGGCTCTCCTTGATATCTTCTTAAATGTTCCATTTTATCCCTCCTTTCTGACATAAGAGATTCATGAACAATTCTCATCCATTTTTTGTGAATAAGGTACCCTATACGAGCTACAAAATACTGTGATTTTACGTTAATCGGTATACTTCTTAGGCGATAATACTTTACTTCCCATAATGTTTGTCCCAGTAGATATTTTGAAAAAGGACAGATCATTAATAATCAACGAAACCACCTATTTCGATTAAATGAGGAATTTAAGAGGGTGTCTAATGTCACCTTATGGGGAATTAATAACCGCCATAACCGCTTGGACCTGTACAAGAACATCCTACAATGATAAGTAAGACGAATAAGACAACAACTAAGGCAAAAGCACTGCGAATCCCATCACTCATATATAACACCTCCTATTGAGTATTGGGAGTAGCTAAATTGCCATCCCTATTTTTAAGATATGTTCGAAGAAAAAGTTGGATTGGACAAACTCATCAACTGATAAAAAATTCCATTTTTATCTATCTAAATTCCAATTTATGTAGAATGGTATATTTACATAAGAAAAGCGCAAGGCGTATCACACCAATAACGCTTGGAGCTAGACAGCGATTCAAGGTTTTATCCTTGCCTAAAAACGTTGAAGAGACGATTCGGCTTTTTTTAAGAAAATGGATCATCGTTGTTCAATGTTTGGAGTGACAGCTGAGTTGACGAACATCGGTAAGCGTTCCTGTGAATCCTTTTGTGATCATCGCATCGATGAAACACATCAGATGATTCAAGACGGGCTCGGAGTAGTATAAGCAGAGACCTAAAATGGGTCTTGAACGCTCTCCCACCTACGCTCACGCTTCAAGGTGGGAGATTCTTGGGAACACCCGCCCTGCGGCAGGCTGTCAACCAAGCCATCCCCGTGCGTCCCACGGTTGAGCTGCCCTACAAAGACAGCAAACGAAGCCCTTCCTTCAAAATATTTCGAGCGGCATTCTCGTCCCGGTCATGTTCGGCTCCGCAGTTTGGGCACACCCACTGACGGATGTCGAGCGATTTCACGTCGGCCTGCCGGTGCCCGCAGCACGAGCACAATTGGCTCGATGGAAACGTGCGGCCGACACGGACCACCGTCCGCCCGTACCATTTCGCTTTATACTCGAGCATGTTGAGCAATCGCCCCCACGCGGAATCGGAAATGCTTTTGGCCAGCTTGCGATTCTTCTGCATGTTCCGCACGCGCAAGTCCTCCACGCACACCACTTGGTTTTCGCGGATGAGGCGGGTGGACAGTTTGTACAGGAAATCGTTCCGACAGTTGGCGATTTTCTCATGAAGCTGAGCAACTTTTCGACGAGCTTTGTTCCAATTCGATCCACCTGTCTTTCTTCGCGACAAAATCCGCTGCCAGTACGCCAGCTTCTCTTCATATCGGCGCAAATACTTGGGAATGCTCAATTTTCTCGCCTGTTGAAAGAACGGCCACATGCTTCAACCCCAAATCCACGCCCACTTGCTTGTCTGTTGCTGGCAATGGGGGAATTTCCGTTTCCACGAGGATGGAGACAAAATACTTCCCCGTTGGATTTCGACGAATGGTGGTAGATCGAATGCGGCCTTGAACCTCGCGGCTTTTGGCAAATTTCACCCATCCGAGCTTCGGGAGTTTGATGCGATGGCCGTTTACCTCAATCGATGGGCGTCCTTTCTTTGGATAGTTGCACTGTGCGGTGTACGATGGTTTCGAGTGTTTTTTGCTTTTGAAGCGAGGAGGGTTCGCAGTTCCATCGAAGAACCGGTCAAAGGCCTCGGCCAGCTGCTGCAGCGCGTTTTGCAAGGCGGTCGAATCGGGCGTCCGCAGCCACGGGAGCGTTTGCTTCAACGCGGTCAACCGCTTTGAACACTCTTTGCAGCCAAGCCCCGACCCTGTTGTTTCATACGCCTGATTCCACTCGGCCAAAAAGTGATTGTACACAAACCGGCAGCACCCGATCGTTTGGTTGATGAGCTCCGCTTGTTTTCGGGTGGGATCCAACCGAAAGCGGTAGGCTTTATGCATGACCTTCCCTCCTACAATAGGGAACACACGTTCTATTCATAATCATTTACACCTTTTGTTCTTTTGATGCAAGAGGAAGATGAATGAGGAAAGACACCGATTCATCCCCCACTTACGCTCACGCGTGGAAGTGGGGGTCTTCTCGGCTCAAGATGATAAAAAACTCCTGCCTAAAATCAAAGGCAGAAGTGGATGGCCAGTATTGCACAGACGCCTATGTGAATACCGATTCATCTCCTCAGTCATTTTAGCAAAACCTTAAGCCTCCCAATTGGTTTAAAGCCAAAATGTGCGTTGCGCAGCAATTTCAATGCCTCATAGGTACGATAAAAACTTGCTCGAAGATGGGGAATTGCTCAGCGTTGAAGGTCTTTATAAATGCCGCTGAATGTCAACAGCCTCATCCACTTTCAGCTGCCTATGCCCCACCGGCCGACCGATCGACTCGTAGATGAGGCCGGCGGCGTCGGCTTGTTTCGGGTCGTAGCAGTTGCGCCCATCCAACACAATCGGCGTTTTCATCAGCGTCTTGTAGCGGTGAAGATCAAACTGCAAGACGGCCGGCCATTCGGTAAAAATGAAACAAACATCCGCGCCGCGAATGGCTTCCTCCATTGTCTCGCAACAAACAACCGCATCGCCAAAACGGCGCGAGACATGACCGAGGGCGGCTGGGTCCCAGACGCGCACGGCGGCTCCTTCGGCAATGAGCCGTTCGATGTTCGCGAATGCCGGCGATTCGCGCACATCGTCCGTGCCGGGCTTGAATGCGGCGCCAAGCACGGCCGCTGTTCGACCGCTGAACACACCAAGGTGGGCGCGCGCTTTCTCGAGCAGTTTCCATTTCTGTTTTTCATTGACGGCGATCGCCGCTTCCACCGTTTTGAGCGAATAGCCATGGGAGGCAGCCAACGCATAAAGCGCCTTCGTATCTTTCGGCAGGCAAGAGCCGCCGTAGCCGACGCCGGCGCGCAAAAAGCGGCGGCCAATGCGCGGATCCATGCCGATTCCTTCCGCCACCGCCTCGATGTTGGCGCCTACCAACTCGCATACGTTGGCGATCTCGTTGATGTACGAAATTTTCAGCGCCAAAAACACATTGGCGGCGTATTTGATCATCTCTGCGCTTTTGCGGTCGGTGACGACGTACGGGAGCGCAAACGGGGCGTAGAGGTCCTTCATCATCCGCTCAGCTCTCTCCGATTCGACGCCTAACACAATGCGCGGCGCCTGCAACGTATCGCGCACCGCCGTTCCTTGTGACAAAAACTCCGGATTGGAAACGACATCGATACGCACCCCTCGGCGCCCATGCTCAGCCAAAAAGCGAGCCGCTTCGTCTCCCGTACCGACTGGCACGGTCGATTTGATGGCCACAAGGCAGTCGCGTTCGGCCGACGCGGCGATGCGGCGCAGCGTTTCCCATACGTCATCGAGCTTGACCGAGCCGTCCGGCAGCGGCGGGGTGCCGACCGCGACCATGATGACTTCCGCCCACCGATACGCTTCCGCATCGTCTGTGGTAAAGCGAAGGCGGGCGCTGTTTCGCTGGATGAGCGGCTCCAGCCCCGGCTCGTAAATCGGAACGATCCCTTCATTCAACCGGTGGATTTTTTCCTCACTGACATCGACGCATATGACATCATGACCTTTATCAGCCAAGCAGGCGGCGGTCACGAGCCCGACATATCCCGCCCCTGCAATCGCGATCTTCACGGTTCATCACACCTTTTCGATCCATTGCGGCTATCGTCGCTTGTTCTCATTATATCGAATCGCCTGGGGATTTTCATTGTTTTCACCTAGCCGCTGAGTCCACCGGTTGTGCTCTGCGGCCAAAAGAAAACCGGGAGGAGCTAAACCCCCGGTTACGCGGCGTGTTTCCGTTTGCTTGATGACGGCCGATCGATCACAAAAACGAACAGACCGCCGAGCAACGATTTCTCTCGTTGTTTATTCAAAATAATGCCGTACAGCATCCGCAATCGCTGTCGTCACCGCTTCCTGATAGTCGTCTGTCGCCACCGTCGCCGCATCCGAGCGGTTGCTTAAATAGCCGAGCTCAAGCAATACAGACGGTCTGTCGTTTTCCCGCAGCACGTAATAGTCGCCAAACGCAACGCCGCGGAAAGGCAGTGCGGCCAATCGGGAAAGCGGATCTTCGAATGATTGCGCTAAGCCGTAATCGGCAAAACGGTCGTAGTAATAAACGGTGACGCCGCTCACCTGTCGGTCAGCTACGCTGTCATAATGAAGGCTGATGAACGCATCAGCGCGGTGCAGCCGAGCTATGTCAACGCGCTCCGGCAATGATACGTACGCATCCCCTTCGCGCGTCAACACCACACGGGCGCCGTAAGCCTCCAGTTTTTCCTTCAACCGCCCAGCCGTTTCCATCGTCAACGTTTTTTCCATCGCCCCTCCGACGCTTTGCGTTCCTCCGTCTTTGCCTCCATGGCCAGCGTCAAGGACGATCGTTTTTCCGGTCAGCACTTGCACCGGCCCTCGAGTCCAGCTGTCTACATACCGGCGCGAGCCGCTTTGTCCGAAGGCTGAAAGCAGTGAACGGTCAGCCGACTGGGGCGCTTCCGCTTTCTTTTCATTGGCTTGTCCGCTTTTTACTTGCACGTACGCGGACGCCACCCAGCCATCAAGCCCTGTTCGGGCGGCAATTTTGTACCATCCCGGGTTCGTTTCAACAATTTCGACCTCATCGCCAAGGACAAGACGGCCGACGCGCGCTGCCTTCAATGACGGCTCAGCCCGCACGTTGAGCGAGCTTGCGGTGACGATTCCGGTTTGATGCGAAATCGATGACTCCCGAGCCGCAGTGAGGTATGCTGAAGACACCCAGCCGATCGTACCGTCTGCGATCACTTCCGTCCATTCTCCATCTTCCTTGATGACCCATACCGTTTCTCCCCACGCCAAATGCCCGATGATGCGTCCATCTCGGCTCGGCTCTTGTCGAAGGCGGAGTCGGTTTTCTTGCACGACGGCCATCTCTTTTGCCAACGCGACGTACCGCGCGGCGATCCACCCGGTTCGATTCGGTTTCCACTCGATGTTCGCCCATCCATCCTTGACTTTCATCAACCGATACGCCTCGCCGCGGTGAACGTTCGCCAATGGACGGTACGGCACTCCCGGCCCTTGGCGGATATTCACCCGATCCGCCGTCACCACCGCCAACTGAGCGGTTTTCCCACTCTCCCCTTTCGCCCCCACCGGCCAAGCAGCCGCAGCCAGCCATAGCAAACAAAACAACAGGGCGAGCCATGTCCCTCGCCTCATGCGCATTCCCTCCCCCGTTGTCCCCAATTTGTCTACTATATCGTTCGCGCACAACGGGGAATTTCCTGTCTGTCACTCAGGAAAACCGCTCGACAAAACTAGCGGGGCGGCATCCATCAACCGACAACAGCTCTCCTTTTTCTGCATGATGCCTCTTCACACGACAGCGGCAGCAACAACGCGCAACCCAGTCGAACAACCCAGCAACGACCGACATACCATCCGCCGCTCCTCCCTGCTCGATGTCCGAATGGATAAGCCGCCCCCCATGAAGAAACATAATATAAGCGCAAGGCGCGCTCCTTTTCTATGTATAGGAAAAAGATGCCTGCCTCGTCCGCAGGCATCCTCTTTAGCTTCTCTATAAACCGACAGGCTGCTGGCTGAAGCGAGCGAACGCGTCCACATAAGGAGCCGCCTGCGGCGGATACACGCGTTGCACAGCCGCCAACGCCCCAGCTGACGTGAACGCTGCTTCCAAGCACATGCCTCGCTTGACGTACGGCTTGGCCGACCGTGGGAAACGCCAGCGAAGCGACCCGCCCGTCTCCAGCCACTCGAGCATCGCTTCTCCGTCACGAACATCGTCTACCCGGAACGTCCCAACCTGATATTGGTCTTTTGCCTTTTTCATGGCGTTCCAGGAGGCATCCGCCATCTCCGGCGGCACATCAGACCGTTGATACATCCGGAGAAGACGGACGGCGTTCAACAGCGGTTCGCTCAATTCCGCCACGAGCCGACCCACAACGGGGGCGTGGTTTGTCTGGAATCGGGCGTCCAGCCATTTCGCCAAGGCGTGCACAGCGCTCATCACTTGCTTCGCCTGGTTAATGCTAATATCCGGCGAAAACATGACATAATGAAACGCCAAACATTGGCGCCAATGGCGCTCTTCCAGCTCGTCCCATGATGACAGCGCCGTCGTCTGCAAATAATGGGCGACGGCTGTGATGCCAAGGCGGTATTTGTATTCAGTCGCTTCTGATTTTCCTTCCGTTTTTTCCCGGTAAAAATCGATCAAATCACGGCCGAAAAAGCGCGCCGTCCATTCCGCCGGCATGGCAAAATACTCGCCCTTATCGAGCCGTTGAAACACTTGAACAGACGTTGTCCGCTTGACCTTAGGCGTCACAAATGGCGAGAGCGGCAAACCGTAGCGGGGACGGATGCTGTTGGTATCAACCATCACTGGACTGCCTTCCTGGCGGAGAAACCCGAACGTATGGTATTCATACGTTCGCAACCATTGCTCGACCTTTTCCTGCTCCCCGTTCAAGGCCAATTCATGAACGGACTGTCCTCCCCACTCCTCATGCGGCACATGCAGTATCTGCTCTAACGTAACCGCGCTGTTGGCAACGAGCGCCATATATGACGGCTCACCCGGTGGCAACTCGACATGATATGACAGCAGCTTCACCCCTTCGGGAACAAGGTGCGTCTCTACAGACCGCGACACAGCCTTGGCCCTCATCCCAATGGCCTTAAGCGCCTCTGTCAGCACTTGTTCGGCGTCCGCATCAAAGGTGGAAAGTGTCATCGTCCGCCCCCGCCCTTCTAAAAAGCCTGCCAGTTCGTTCATATAAATGGGGCCGGAGGCAAGATCATCGCGATATTCATACGTCACACTGCGCAGCGAACCTTTGATGGCTTCGGTAGTTTCTTCATCAACGATCACGATTCCATGTCGTTCCAGCTGGCGGAGAACGTTCCGCGCATCGGGCGTGTCGTAGACAACCGTCCATTGTTCAACCGTTTTCGTCCGACGCCCGGATAATGAAGAAGCGCTATGGCATGCATCGACGATATCAAGAAAATGAGAAAATGCCAACTTTTCGTACGGCATGTTCGTCTCTTGAAGGAGAAAGCGCACTTGTTCTTCGGCCTCCGTCACTCCGTCCGGCCCGGCGATGGAGGCAGCGCCTTGAATATAGTAACCGCCGTCAAACGGCTCGAGAAACGCAAACATGCCGCCCCACGGCACTACGTCCGGCATCGTCTCGCTAAAGGGCAGAAACAACGTTTCCCCCGTCAATCGATCGACCACCACTCCCCCGTCTTCCCGGCGGTCGATAAACTGAACGAGGCGCGGCACAAGCTGAACCCATCGGTCAAGCATGTTTTGCAGCTCCAACGATAAACGGCGCCCCTTCTCGCGTTGAAACCATTCAACGCCGCGCATCCCGTTTGGAAATCGGTGGACGAACAAATACCAGAGCGTTTCGAGCGGTTCCAGCATCTCACTATGTTTCTTTTGTCGAATGGCCTGGCGGAACGCGTGCTTTGCCGCCCGTTGTTCAGCGTAGGAAAGCGCCTCGTCCAAAAAGCGGTGCACTTGTTGCGACAGTTCATACTTCTGTTCAAAAAACCGATGTTGCCGCGCCCGCTTCGTCTCCTCCTCCATCGCCTTGTTCATGCAACATTTTTTATACTTTTTCCCGCTGCCGCACGGACATGGGTCATTTCGACCGACCGACATATGGCTCCCTCCTCGAATCAATTTCGTTTTCTATCACCATTATTATTTTGATTCTTTTAGAAACAGGTTAAACTATAAGTATACAAAAACAAGCTAAAAAGGAGGCGATGTTCATGGAAGAGAAAAGACTCATTGATTTGATCGACGAATTGATGACGAGGCTTAATTCAACGGAAACTTCCCGTCAGCACGGTCGATGGACGGAAACACCAAAAAACAAAAGTACGACATCAAAGAAACCACGCCGCTCCAAAACCGCCTATCAGTTAAAAATATCCTTAAACGGCATCCGCCCGCCGATTTGGCGGCGCGTCCTTGTTCCCGGACATGCGACATTTCACGAGCTTCATCTCATCGTCCAAGAAGCGATGGGATGGGAACAAGCCCATTTATACGAATTCGATTTCGGAAGCGTTCTCGTAGGCATCCCTGACGGCTGGGATTCGTTTCAGCTGGAAAAAGAACTGATGGACGCCCGCCGCATCAAATTACAGCAATGGCTGACGGAAGAAAAACAAAAGTTTCTGTACATTTACGATTTTGGCGACTACTGGCGCCATACCATCACCGTCGAAAAGATCGAAACGCTCCCAAAACCGTTGGAACGCGCCGCTTGCCTGAAAGGAAAACGGGCGTGCCCTCCCGAGGATTGCGGCGGCGTCTATGGCTACCTGGAGCTGCTGGAAGCGGCGGCGCAAAAAGACTCTCTTGCCGACCCCGAATTGCGCGAGCTGGTGGACTGGATGTACGACATGAAAGGCGAAGATTTTGACCCTGATGCCTTTGACGTCGAGGAAGCGAACGAGCGGCTGGCCTATATCCGATTGTAACGCATGCGAAAGAAGGTATCCGGCATCTCTCAAGGGCACCTTCTTTCGCACCCATCTGCACTTCGTTGCCTGCTTTGTCCGCCGCCTTACAAAAATCCCCGTTCGGCAAACATCTCCCAGACGAGCTCCTCGAGCTCCTTGCGCAACTCAGCTGCATCGACTCCTTCAAGCAAACCGTCCTTTTTCCATGTTCGGATCGCTTTGTCGATCAAGCGATGGACTTGATTCTTGCATACATTTGGCCACTTCACGGTCAATCAAAGACTCTATCGACACGGCTTCTTTCTTCCCACAACAACGCTTGTACGTTTTCCCACTGCCGCATGGGCAAAGATTGTTTCGCGATGCCGTCGCCATATAGCCACCCTTCTTTGGATCGTAGTCATTGAACGTTCTTCCCATCTATGCTAACGCTCGGGCCAGCCAAACACTTTGGGGAGGCTTAACGATCAACGCGTGATGGAACTGCTTTCAGCAATACATATCGCAAGCACTTTGGGACTTCCGCCGCTCGTTTCAAGAACATTCGCATTCCTTTTTCGCGCCCAACCAAAATCTTAAGAATATGACCGGCTCTTGCCTACGTAATGGAGAATGCCGAAAGAAAAAAAGCGCCCCGTCATTCGTCGGGACGCCTACGGACGGCGAATCAAACGGGACAACGAGGCAAGCATGCGCTCTTGAAGCGCAGCCCGTTCTTTCTCCACCTTGTCCGGCCACTCTTTCAGCGCCTGAAGCCACGGCTCCAAGTACGGAGAGAAAGAGGGCGGGTACACGCGGGCAAGATCGCTCATCTTGCCGTTGCGATCCACCACGGCGACGATATACATCCCCTGCAAAAGATGCGGCTCTGCTCGCTCCGGAACGTCCCATGTCACCGTTCGGTTATGGACAAGCCAATCAAGCACCGCCTTCCCCCGTTCCACACGCTTGACGCGGAAAAAGGAGAAATCGACAGAAAGGGGAATAGGCAAGCCAAACAAATGAGCAAGCTGCCAAGCCATCAGTTCCTCATTCGCCTTTCCTCTCTCGCCCCCCCATTCATCCAGCAAAGCGAAGCAATGTTCCAATTCGCTTCTAACATCTTCCAACACGGTGCAAACGACGGTTCGATGCTTCGTTCTATAACGGCGGTCCAGCCAATCGGCCAACTCAAGCAGCATATCGAGCGCTTGGCTCACCGCTTCCCATGGAAGCGAACTCCATCTTGCAGGGATTTGCTCGACGATGCATTGCTTCCAGTCTTCTTCTCCTACGTCCTCCCACGATGAAAACAGCCGCCCGGCCATATATTCACACATGAGCAAAACAACGACCAAACACGCCTCTTTGACTTCTTTTTCTCCGCTCACGACCACTTCGTTATAAAACGCCAATACGTCATCGGTGAAAAACATCCCGTCCCATTCCGTGCGGATCAACAATGTCTCGGTTCTTTCCGGACCAATCCACTTCATTTTCCATAAGTCCGAAAGACGATGTGATGTGCCAAACGGAGATGGGGGCAATCCATAACGGGAGCGAATGTGATTCACTCCGATGAGCACCGGCAAATTTGCCCGTTCTTGCATGTTAAACAAATGGAATTCATACTCTTTCAGCCACTCATCCACTTCCTGCACACGCCCCTCGCGCGCCATTTCGTGAGGGGTTTTTCCATTCCATTTCTCAAGCGGAGTGTGAAGGGCTTTTTCCATTTGAACATCCAATCCGGCCAGCGTCCCCATCCAAGGGGGAGAGTCTGGATCTGAATCAATATGAAACGAAACGTTTTCTATCCCTTTGCGGCGCAAAATGGCTTCTGTCCGCCGTTTTCGTTCTTTTGGGGAATACCCAAACGCCTGCAGCAGCGACACGAGCTGTTCGGCCGTCCCTTCCTCCTCGGTAGACAACACTAGACGCGACCGATGAGCGGATAATGACCCGCCTAATTCAAACACATGAATCGGCTTGGGGGAAATCACTCCGACATAATGGTACACATTGGTGCACCATGAACCTTCCACTTTCTCCCCATCGTCATGATCAATCTGAGCCCGTCCGATCGAAGCGAGCTTCCTCATTGCCTCAGCGGCTTCCTTACATTCGTATTCATACGTCCACCGCGTTCGCTCCTCTTGCACATCGTCCGCTCTCGGAGGATAGCCTGCATCGACGATATCGAGAAAATGTTCAACGGCTACCTTGTCATACGGCCAATCGGTTTGCGTCAACAAGGCGTGAATGTTCTCTTCCGCCCGTTCCACGCCCTTCGGATCAACAATCGATGATACACCGCAAACATAATAGCCGCCGTCAAATGGCTCCAAAAAGGCAAACATGCCGCCCCATGGGCGCACAACCTCCAATGTCTCGCAATACGGCATGAGAAGTTTCTCACCCGTCAGCCGGTCGACCGCCACTCCTCCTTCATCATGCAAATCGACAAATTGCACAAGGCGCGGCACAAGCCGAACCCAGCGGTCCAACATTTCTTTGAGCTCCGGAGACAGACGGCGCCCTTTTTCCTGTTGAAACCATTCAACGCCGCGCAATCCATTCGGATAACGATGGAGGAAAAAACGCCAAAGCGTCTCAAACACCTTCAACTCTTCACGATGATCCTTTTGTTCGATCATTTGGCGAAATATACGGTTGACCGCTTCGCGTTCATCATAAGACAGCGCTTCATCCAAAAACCGCTGCACCATTTGCGACAGCTCATATTTTTGGTCAAAAAAGCGGCGCTGCCGCACCCGCTTGATTTCATGCTCCTGCTGTTTGTTCATGCAACACTTCTTATACTTTTTCCCGCTTCCGCACGGGCACGGGTCATTCCGGCCGATTGCCATGCAAGATCCTCCCTTCTAATCTTTCCTTTTCAAAACGTCGACCAAGATGTTAAAAAACTGGCGGAATCGCGCACAAAGCCGTTTTTTCCCAAGCCTTCATGGATTCGGCCAAAACGATCGTTCTCCGCCGCCTTTTTCGGAGTTTCACCAATGGAGCGCATCCCATTCCCTGTTTTTGCTTATAGAGGGCTTGGGTTGAGCCCAATGATGTTTGAATGACAGAGCCCTTGTGGAACCGGCTTTCCTTTCTGACGAAATGCCGCTGACTTGCGCGCAGCGCCCGTTTTTCTGCCAGCTTCTAGATGAATCGCGTGACGTACTGAGATCGGCCAAGGAAGATGTTGCCGTTTTTCCGCCAGCTTTTAGATGAACCCCCGATCGGTGAAGATCTCCCACGCTACATCGCGGAGTTCTTTACGCAATTCTTTTTCATTCACTTCCTCAAGCAGGCCTTCATTCCTCCACGAACGGATGGCGCGGTCAATATGACGGTTGACTCGCTTCTCGTCCCATCCTTCACGCATCAACATCAGATCGATGTCATCGATCCATTCATTGATGCGCGCATCAAGCTCATCCCCTTCCTCTTCGAACCAGTCTTCCTCCCAGTCATCGAGCCATTCCTCGTCGTCTTCATCATCAACAGCCATCAGGAAAAAATCCAACGCCGCCGATCGCACATCTTCTGGCATCACGTCATACCGATCGGCGATGTCTTCCACCTCCGATCCTTCCGCCTTCATCAAATGCCCAGCCACATAGCGGAGCGCCGCCGCGTAGACGGGAACCGAATAAGGGAGGCGGGATGTTTTTCCGCAATAGATCGCCCATATGGCGAACGCTTGATTGAGCAGCGCCGCTGGCGCCTCCGGCTCGTTTTCATCGAGCTCGCGAATGACGGCCGCTTGTTTCGGATCATCCCATTTGAACTGTTTGGCGAACTGCCAAAGCCACTCCAAGAGCACATCGGAAAGCACAGCGACGAACCGATCGCGCATCCATAAAGCCGATGGCTGACCGCTCCACTCCCCTTCTTGTTGAATCGCCCGAAGCAATCGATCTTTCCCTGACGCCGGGAGCGGAAACACCGCTGTGAAACACGTGAACACGTCTTGGTACGGCACAAGGAAGCCGAACACCACATCTCCTTTTTCGATCACGCTCGGCCATTGATCGGAAGCCAATAAATGAACGATCTTTTCCTCTCCCGTCAACAAATCCCGGACAACGGGGCGATTTTCGTCATCATAGCCGATGAACTCGCCAAGCGACGGAACGGCTCCTTCCCACCTCTCGATGTGCGCTTGAACGGACGAGCGCCACCGCTCCCAATGACGGCTTTTCCGGTAAGCGGAAAAGATCGTTTGTCCTGTTTCATCAAGCGGCCAACAAAACAACATCCAGTTCACCGCCATGATCTGCACGCCAAGCTCGAGTTCCTCCGGCATCTCATCAAGCGGGAACTGGTCTAAAAGCTCCTCCGCCTCCCTCTCATACCGTTGCAAAACAAACTGACGCATATCATTCATGCATTCGATCAACTCGCGGTCAATCAATGACGAAATCGAAACCGCCTCTTTTTTTCCGCAACAATGCTTGTACTTTTTCCCGCTTCCGCACGGGCATAACGCGTTCCGCGGCGTTTCCGCCATATTCGATGCACCTGCTTTCTTTTCCATTTGGACTTTTCCTATTACTATTATACCATCATCGATAGACGTTCAACCATCACCAGCTTTCTTTCTATCAAAACGCGTACACGTTCAAAAGCTCGCAATGTCCTTTCATGCCGGCTCGAGAACAGACGCGTTTTGTCACATTGCCCCTCTTTTTTCGACACGCTATCACATGCTATAATAGGATGATAAGGAATGGATCGGAAAGGACGGACCGACATGTTGCAAACTACCGTTTCCAAGCCGCTTTTGCAGCAGGCGGCTGGGGAATTGCTGAAAGAATTGCCGTTTCCCATTTTCCACAATCTCATTCAAAAAGGGCGCGACTTGTCAAGAAACGGGTTGGTCTATAACGTCATGGTGGTGAACAGCCATGAAGTAGAAGGGATCGTTTCCGACATCACCCCCCATGATGTCATGCTTGATTTGGCCAACATCACCCGCCGCCATCGCTGCCCGTGCGGGACGGAAGGGCTGTGTCCACACGTTTTGGCGCTGTTCTTTTATGTATACGGCAACGTGTTCGACGTTGGGGAGCTGTTCCGTCTTTGGAAAAAAGGGCAAATCGGCGCGTTGCGGAAAGAATCCGCTGTCCATGAACCAAAAACGCCTGCTCCAAAACGTGCGGGGAAAACGGCGGGCCTTTCGATCACAGCCAATGAAACGGTTGAAGATTGGCGGGGCCAGTTCGAGAAACAGTATGAAGACTTTTTCTCCCGCCATCAAAATGGCCAAAACTGGCCGTACCGTTTAGCCTTCCAGCTGCTCCCGAAACTTGGCAAAAACGAAGGAAAGCAAGCCGGCGCCCGTCCGCTGCGGGAGCTTCATGCCGCCCTCTTTTTGTTGGAAAAGCTTCGGCAGTACGGAGAGGCGCAAGGGTGGAATGACGTCGTATTCGCCTCTTACGGGCACTTTTCCTGGCAGCAGGACGTCAACTATGTCGCCGACCGCGCCTTTGACGCCTTGGAAAAATTGTCTGATCAATCGCTGCCGCGGTCGCTCAACGCGTTGATTGAACAGACGATTCCGTATGTTCGTGATGTACTGTTTTTGGACGGAGGGCTGTCATCATTCGGCTATGACTTTTACACAACCGCGTGGGAATCGCTGTTCACCAAGCCCACATGGCGGCAAGAGGAACGAGCCGAACTCCTTCGGCTCGCCAAAGACCGAGACGACATCCGCGCCGCTATGGCGGCGGCTCATCTTTCCTTTTTGCTTGGCGAAGACGACGAAGCGATGGCGCTTTACCGCGCGTTCCCCGATCAGGCAGGCTTGTTTTTGATTGAATGGATCGGGCGATTCATCACCAACGGCCTCGTCAAGCGGTTTGAATCCGTTTGGGAAAAAGCGAAGGACGATTGGCCGCTTTATCTTTCGCATATACCCGCTCCCATCCGAAGCCGTTTTTTGGACGAAGCGGCGCACTGGTTTGAAATGTACGCCCGGCAACGAAACCGCTCGGACGCATGGGAAGATTTTTTGCAGCGAAGCCTTCCGTACAGCGTCAACGAGTACACCAACTTTTTGTATCGGCAAGGACGCTACCGGGAAGTCGTGGACCTATTCTTATGGGCGAACATCACCGCTGATGAGCTGCATCCGCAGCTGCTCAAAACATTGCAAGCGCGCGGGACGGATCTTGTCATGCCGTTATATCATCGGACCGTGATCAAGCTGCTCAACGAGAAAAACCGGTCAAGCTACCAAAGGGCGGTCCGCCACTTGAAAACGATGCGGGCTCATTACCGCTCGATGAAGCGATTCGATCAATGGGAAGCGTATCTTGAACAGCTGCTCGCCAAAACGGCGCGCCTGCGCGCGTTTCATGAAGAATTAAAGAAAGGAAAACTGCTTCCATGAAGGCATTGGAGACGATTCAGATTTCCTGCAGATGGAATGAAGAGATTCGATGTTTCGAGCTCTCTGGTTCCACCCATCCCTCATCATGGGTTTCGCCTTTATTGGCTTGGCACGAAGAAACCTTTTACGGGACCATGATTGATATCGAAGACGACATCGTGCGGCTGTCGCCGTGGCAAGCGCTCACTCTGTTCGCGTTGCGTCCGCACTCGCGCTTTTCCGTCATCGAATGGGCGGATGAATTCACCGCCCGATTGGAAGAGTGGGCGAGACACATTTGGAATGGGTTGGGGGAACGCCGCTTCCTTCCAGATGCTTCCTTGTGGAAAAGCACAGGCGGCGCATGGAGCGAAGCAGGACGCACCCGCTGGCGCGGCGCGGATGACGATCCCGATCCGTTCGTCGCCACATGGCGGTCGCTTGCGGTCGCCGACTGGCTCTCACGCGACCCGGAACTTCGCGGCATTTGGGGCGAAATCGTTCGCACTTATCCATTGATCGCCTCCCCCAGCGGCCAATGGACCGGAACGGAAGACGATTGGCTGGAACAAATCGGCTGGCTCGGCGACCGGCCGCCGTTTACGGTCGGGCTTCGCCTCGTCGAGCCGCCTGAGGACGGCGACGCATGGACGCTGGAAGCGGTGTTCATCGCCATCGACGACAGCGTCATCGCCTCTGCCCGTGATATTCCGCGCGCCTGGCGCCCATATGAATCATCGATCCAGCGCGCCATTCGCCGCATTTGCGCGATCGTGCCGTGGCTTGACGCCGGGGAGGGTCTGCGGACGGAACTGTCTAATGAAGAAGCGTGGCGTTTTTTGTCCGAAGACAGCTTAAAGCTCACCGAAGCGGGCGTACGCCTCTTGCTTCCCGACTGGTGGCACGACATCCGCCAGGCGCAGCTGTCGATCAAAGCGAAACTGTCGCCTTCCGTCAACGCCGAATCACTGTTCGGCCTTGAGCGGCTCGCTGATTTCGATTGGCGCGTCGCGACCAACGGGATTGAGCTGACGGAAGAGGAGTTTGCCGCTTTGGCGGAACAAAAGCGGCGCCTCATTCGCCTGCGCGGCCAATGGCTCATCCTTGACCCCGCCCTTGTCCGCCGCGCCCAGGCGCTCATGGAAAAGGCGAAAAAAGAAGGCGTGCCGATCCACGATATCGTGGCGCAAACGCTGCTTTCAGAAGCAGAGGAGCGCGAAGAGGCAACGGACGAATCGATCCCGATCCACATTGACGTCCATGATCAGTTCCGCGCGTTCATCCGCCAGCTCCAGCAGCTGGATGGATTGCCGAAAGCGAATGTGCCGCCGTCGTTTCGCGGCACGCTCCGCCCGTACCAGCAGCGCGGCGTCGACTGGCTCGTCTTTTTGCGCCGATTCGGCTTTGGCGCCTGCTTGGCCGATGACATGGGGCTAGGCAAAACGGTGCAGCTGCTTGCTTATTTGGCGCACGTCAAAGAAATCGAACGCCCGGACACGCCGGCGTTGCTCATCTGCCCGACAAGCGTGATCGGCAACTGGCAAAAGGAATGCGCCCGCTTCACCCCAGACTTGCGCGTCTACGTGCACCATGGACCGAACCGGGCGAAAAACGATGCGTTCGTGCAAACGGCAGGCGAGGCCGATCTCGTCATTACGTCTTACAACCTTGCTCATTTGGACCAAGACGATTTAAAACAGATTCATTGGCATGCGATTTGCCTTGATGAAGCGCAAAACATTAAAAACGCGCAAACAAAACAAGCGCGCGCCATCCGCCGCTTGAGCGGAAAACATAAAATCGCCTTATCCGGCACGCCGGTTGAAAACCGTCTCGGCGAACTTTGGAGCATCTTCCATTTCCTCAACCCCGGCTATCTCGGCAGCCGTGCGGAGTTTGAGCGGCGCTTTGCCGGGCCGATTGAAAAAGAAGGAGATGCCCGCAAAAAAGCGGCGCTGCAGGCGCTCATCCGCCCATTTCTCTTGCGGCGGACGAAAACGGATGAAGCGGTTGCGCTCAACTTGCCGGATAAGCTTGAACAAAAAGAATATTGCCCGCTCACGGCCGAACAGGCTGCCTTGTACGAGCAGCTCGTCAACGACACACTCGAACGGGCAAAGGAAGCCAGTCCGTTTGCGCGGCGCGGCTTGATTTTGCAAATGCTAAACGGTGTGAAGCAAATTTGCGACCATCCGGCGCTGTATTTGAAAGAACGCCGCCCCCGCCAGCTCGTTGAACGGTCGCACAAGCTCGAAAAGCTCATCGAACTGATCGAGCAAATCCGCGCCAACGACGAATCGTGCCTCATCTTCACGCAATACGTGCGAATGGGCGAGATGATCCAACAGCTGCTTTCCGACTTGTTTGATGAGCCGGTGTTGTTTTTGCACGGAGGCGTCCCAAAACAAACGCGCGACCGGATGGTGGATGAGTTCCAAGCGAAAAAAGCGCCGATTTTCCTTTTGTCGCTCAAAGCAGGCGGCACCGGGCTCAACTTAACAGCTGCCAACCACGTCATCCATTTCGACCGTTGGTGGAACCCGGCGGTGGAAAACCAGGCGACCGACCGCGCCTACCGCATCGGACAGACGAAATTCGTCCACGTCCATAAATTGATCACCGTCGGGACAATCGAAGAAAAAATCGACGAGATGCTCGAACAAAAACAAGCGCTCGCCGACATCATCACCGAAGGCGAGGCATGGATCACCGAACTGTCCGATGACGAACTGCGCGACTTGCTCGCCTTATCGGCCGCAGCGAAAGGAGGCGCTTGAGCATGGCGGAAGAAAAACGAAAGCGCAAGAAAAAAACGGCGGAAAACCCGTGGGAAAAGCTGCTGAAGCGGATGGAAGAGAAAATGAAGGAGCGGGAAAAGCGGCAAAAACAACCGTAAAGGAGCATCACGCGGGCGATGAACGTCGCCCCGATCCCGTTGGACACAGAAAAGATCCATGAGCAACCTTTGCCCTTCACCTGGGCATGAAAATGCCCCATCAAGACGCGTGCATTTTCACGGAAACAGCGTGGGAAGAATCCCACGCTGTTCGCTTTTAAGCAGTCCTTTCGAAGACCGTTGAAAAACGACGGATTTGTTCGATTTGGGAGAAGCCGAAAGGGGTCACGCGACGGTGTTGCAAAGTTTTGAACTGAAGAAACGCTGTGAGGAAGCAACATTTCCTCTTTCATCACGATAATGCAAACAAACAAGGTTGAACATCCGCCTGCTCATATAGCCGTTCCTCATTGAGCACATACACCGTCACCGAACAAGTCACGTTTATGTCAAACCGAAGTCCTTCGCACAAGGCAAGAAACCGGCCAAATGCAAAAAAGGACCGGCCGCCAACCTTCCTCATCAAGAGAAGGTCTGTCGCACCGATCCTTTCGCTAAACGGAAGCATACATCCGATCGAGCTCTTGCGCTTCGTATTTCGCAAACGGGTCGATGAGCGAAATTTTTTGCGCTTCCGCATCGCCGACGCCGGCGTACAGCTCGGCGGTGCCGTCGCCTTTGCGGATGAGCCCGCCGCTGAAGACAACGTTCGCCAAATCCGGCCGTTTCGCCGGCCCGTCTAAAAAGTGGGAGCGAAGCGCAAGCAATTCCAGCTCCGAACGCTCCATCGTCTCGGGGTTCAACACGAACACCATCGGGTAGTAATGGCGGTTGCCTTGCTCGTCAAAGCAAGCGATATGGCCGAGCGCCCCAACAAGCCCGTTTGCAAGCAAATGCGCCTCGTTCACGCCGCCCCATTCTTCATCCGTAAATTGGGCATCAAGAATCGGCGCAGCCTCGATCACGTCCGGCGTCAACTCATCGAGCGAGAAAATGCGGGTGAAACCGATTTTCCCGCGGCCGCCTTTTTCCCCTTGTGGTCGGGTAAACACGCCGATCGAGCCATCTTTCAACTCGACGAGGCGAATGTCTTTCATCCCATCCGGCCCTTCGGCGAACTTTTCCAAGCGGCGAATGTTCGGTCCGCGGTAAAAGACCGTCCGCCAGCTATGCTCGCCAACAAACACCGGATGCGGAAACGTCTCCACGCCGCCAAACACAAGCTGACCGTGAATGCGCGACACGAACGGGTCTTGCAAGGCGAACACTGGCGCCCCTTCACGAGGAATCCAAACGCCGTCGCGCTCGATGAAAAAGTACACTTCCGACTGCTCGCTGTCGCGCGACTCGACGCGCCCAGCGATCACCCATTCTCCTTCATCCAAAAACGGTGCGGAAATATTATAAACGTCTCGATCCCCGACACCCGCAAAGCGGAGTTTTTCCGGCTCAAACGGCTGTGGGGCCAGGCGGAATTCATCGACTAATACTTGACATGTCTTTAATGTTGGCAATTGGAATAACATGATCATCCCTCCAGGCGTTGCCAAAAACGCCGTATGCATCGCTTTTGGCCATTTTCCCTGAACAGGTTCGAACAGGAAACGATCTCCAACTTCCTTTCATGCCAGTCCAATCAATCGGACATGGATGGCTGCGCCACCTCCTAGGCTAGGCAAGGAAGTCAATGAAACTGGTTTGTATGTTATATTATAATATGATATGAGGGATTGTGAAACACGTTATTCTTTGCCAAAAAAAGAAAGGCCAAGCGTCTGTCAAGGCCCTTTTTTTCTTATTTTTATTTAATATGAATCAACCATTCGGATAAATGACTCGTCGATATCAACGACCACAAATTCCACATCCTCAACCGGCGCGAGCACCTCGCGAAATAACCTAGCCACTCTCGCTTTGTCAAGCCGGCCGACTCCGGTCCCCAAGGCCGGCAGCGCCACCTTCTTGATCCCGTGTTCCCGACAGTGCGCGACAAGCCGCTCAAGACACGACCGGACGATCTCATACGACGTCGCCCCTGCTGGCTGCTTCATCGTCACAAGATGAATCACACCCCGAAACGGCAACGAGCCTGCCCCTGTCACGTACAAATCGCCCGGCTGTGGATCTTGCGCTTGACAGACGCGGATCGCTTCCTCTTCAATCACGCGCCCGCCTGCCCGACGGATCGCCGCTGCCACCCCGCCGCCCATCGGTCCAATGCCGTTGGCGGCATTGCAAATGTACTCGACCCCTTCAACCTTCGTCAAATCGCCGACCATCGCAGAAATCATCGTTCATCCCTCCTTGCTTCGCCTCTCGGCTATTTTGCGCAAAAAATCACAAAGGACAACGACATGGTTATGTCATTCGTCTTTTGCCGCATACAACAGCGTCACCATTCCGGAAAGCGACAACAGCTCATCCACAAGCTCCCGCTTCGTTTCCTCTGTTTCCAACTCCCGCTCATACGCCCGCGCAAACTCGGCAAACCGCTCTGGCCGATGGCCAAACCATTGCCGCAGCGCTGGACTCGGGGCAATCTCTTTCATCCAGCGGTCGATGCGCGCCTCGGCCTTTGACACCCCGCGCGGCCAAAGGCGGTCGACGAGAATGCGGGTGCCGTCATCCTGTCCGATTGGGGTATGAATCCGTTTTAGCCTGTAATGACCCATACCGGTCGCCTCTTTCCTGCCCTATACGTTTACCTCGTCCCACTTGGCTTTTACCACTAATGTCCCACCCGTTCTCCTCAACATTTTTTCCAGCTTCATCAAATAAGTCGATTTCAAAGCAGGCGTTCTCACACGGGTAGTCACGATTCTCCCTTCGAATCGATATCCAGGCAACCATTTCCCTAACTGTTCGATTGTTCGGGCGATCTGGTGTACAGCTTCCTCAAGGTCAGACCCTTTTAGTTCGATGAAAAATGCCCGCCCCCCTTCGATCACTAAAAATAAAAAGTCGCATTTTACCCCCTCTTTAATCAAACAACCGTCTACACGGTATAAAGCCACCCTCTTTTCCCTCTTATTGACGAAACGAACCCCTCTCCCGTTTTCCTCAACAACTGCTAATTTTCGACAGTCGCAATAGTGTAAACAACTTTCCCAACCTACAACCGCCATGTTTACTCCCCCGCTTCCTCCGCCTCCATGAGTTCATCAAGTACGCGGTTGATCGCAGATGATGCTTCATCGATCGCTTCGGCCTGTATGAACTGTAATTCATTATCAATAATGCTTCGATAGCGGAATCTCCCTCCTTCACTCTCCAGCATGTAGGCCTTTACCCGCTCTGGAGAAAGGCGCAGCTTTCGGTCCACAATTGGATGCGCACGTTGATCCAGTTTGTTTCCGATTTTGGCAGCGTACAAATAAATATTAAAAGCAGACAAAATGTACGGGCTATGAGTCGTAATCACTAGCGTACTATTCGTCACATTTAGCAACAACGCAAATAAGGCAACCATTTCTTTTTGTGCGTTCGGATATAAGTGTGCCTCGGGTTCTTCAATCACCATAAACACTCGCTGCCGTTCCAGAATGATTGTAAATATCAGCAGCAAAATCCAAACGACTTCCTGTTGTCCAGAAGATGAAAATTTCAGTTTTGTATACTCTCTTTCATTAAAAAAAATCCTTTCCCCATAATCAGAGAACATGTATTTCCCTTTCATCACGCCTTCGATCATCTTGATGGCCAGTCGGATTGCCTCAAAGTCAATTTTTTCTGTCGAGAATTTTTTTCGATCTTCGATGATTTCCTCAAACGAATGCGAAAACATCTTCTTTAGCAGATTAATTCGCTCGATAAACTGTTCTGTCAACACATCGAGTTGCTGCGGGTTAATATCCTGAAGCTGATCCGACAATGTGGCAACTAAACTCCTCCCTGCAGGGATAAAAATGGGTGTTTTGGAATCGCCGAATACCTCAGCGATCGCTGCTTTGACCTTTTCCAACACATTTTGTTGACGCACTTTCCACGAGGAGACATTCCAAAAATCATCCAACTGTTGTTCTTCGTATTGCATTTCCTTTTTCATCTGCACAACATGTTTAAAATTTTCCTGAATCTCCCGTTTTAGCGGATCGCTGAAATGGATTTGTACATAACCGTCCTTTAAATCAAGACGGACAAACTTTTCAACATCATACTCATAACGAATATGAAACGGTTTCATATGTTTGGTTGTGCCAAAGTACCCAACAAATTTTCTCCGAAGACGTTTATTGAACTCAAAAAATGGGTTGTTTTCTTCCGTTTGACGTACTGAAAGCAAATAGTTTACCCATTCATCAGGAATCGATTGAAAGAAAAAAATCAATTTGCTGATCGTACTTTTTCCGCTCGCTTGGGGGCCAATCAAAACGGTAACATCCGTGATCTCCTCATCAAACAGCTTCACAGGACCAAAATGTTCAATCCGTATGCGCGCCACATCCTACCCTCCTTTTTTGTCTCCATCCTCTGAAAAACGACTAACAGTCATTAAGAGCATTTCAACACGAACGACTTATTTTTGATTAGCTGCTCTTCGATCCCTTCGCCTCTGCCACCACCCGCTCCAAAAACGAAAGCAAGTCATCCCGCAGCTCCTCGTTTTGCAGGGCAAACTCAATCGTCGTTTCGATAAAGCCGAGCTTTTCGCCGACATCGTACCGCTTTCCTTCAAATTCATAGGCAAACACGCGCTGAATTTCATTCAACCGCCCGATCGCATCGGTGAGCTGAATCTCCCCGCCCGCGCCGGCTTCCTGTTTCTCTAAAAACAAGAAAATTTCCGGCGTCAACACGTAGCGGCCGACGATCGCCAAGTTCGACGGCGCTGTGCCCGGAGCTGGTTTTTCCACGAAGCGGCGCACTTGGTAGCGCCGGCCTTGCTGCTCGAGCGGGTCGATGATCCCGTAGCGATGCGTTTCTTCCTCCGGCACGCGCTTGACACCGATCACTGAGCTGAACGTTTGTTCATACTGCTCAATGAGCTGCTTTAAACAAGGCTTTTCCGACTGGACGATATCATCGCCCAACAACACCGCAAACGGCTCGTCTCCAATGAAATTGCGCGCGCACCAAACCGCATGCCCCAGCCCTTTCGGCTCTTTTTGGCGAATGTAGTGGATGTCAACCTTCGACGGCTCTTTCACTTTCTCAAGCAGATCCAGCTTCCCTTTTTGCTTGAGCATCTGTTCCAGCTCAAACGCGTAGTCAAAATGATCCTCAATCGCCCGCTTCCCTTTCCCGGTGACGATGATGATGTCTTCAATGCCCGAGGCGATGGCTTCTTCGACAATATATTGAATCGTCGGCTTATCAACGATCGGAAGCATCTCCTTCGGCATTGCCTTCGTCGCCGGCAAAAACCGCGTCCCAAGCCCGGCCGCCGGAATGATCGCTTTGCGTACTTTTTTCATCTCTCATGGTTCCTCCTCTATCCGATGATCATCTGTTCTTTCGAGTCATGGCCAGTGTCTTTCATTGCCCAGCCGCAAACCGCTCTGCCGACCTGACCGATGAATCGGCGTTGTTTTTATTATACCAAATCCTGTTGAACGGAAAAGAAACGAAACGACGCAATGAACGTTGAACGCTCTCCCACCTGCGCTCACGGTATGTTCGCGGCAAACCAAAAAAGAAACGCCCGGCCATCCAGGCGTTTCCGTTCTTACACCGCAACGTGCGGGCAACTTCGCTTTCATACTTTCACAAGCGAATCCAAAATCTCGTCCAGCTTCAGCTCGACGCACGCCATCGACGTATCGGCGGCGCCGTAATACATTTTCACAATATCACCGTCAACAAGCGCCCCGCATGAGAACACGACGCGGCCGAAAAAGCCGTTCACCTCATAGTCCGCTTCCGGCTCAACAAGCGGCCGCTCCGAGCGGGCGATGACTTTTGCCGGATCGTTCAAATCGAGCAGCACCGCCCCCATGCAATAGCGGTGGTCATCCGACGCACCGTGGTACAACTCGAGCCAGCCGTGCTCCGTTTTGATCGGCACCGCCCCGCCGCCGATGCGGGCGCTGTCCCACTTTCCTTCACGCAGACCGAACAAAAAGCGGTGATTCCCCCAATGAAGCAGATTCTCCGACTCAGCGATCCACACCTCGGGGCGGCCGTTGCTTCGCGGCACTGGGCGATGGAGAGCGTAATATTTGCCGTTGATCTTCTCCGGAAAAATGAGCACATCTTTGTTTTCCGGAGCGAAAATCATGCCGTGGTGCGTCACCGTCCGGAAATCCGTTGTTGACACCATCGCCTCGCCAACTCCTTTTGGTGAGACGGCGCTGAAATAAATGTAATACGTGCCGTCAATGTACGTAATGCGCGGATCTTCAATACCGAATGTCTCGAGCTCATTCGATGGATAGACGAACGGGCGGTCGTCGATCGTAAACCGCCGCCCGTCTTGACTCCGGGCGAGGCGCAAATAGGAGAGCGACGTCAAATACAAAAACCGCTCCGCCCCCGCCTCTTTGATCACCCGAGGATCGGAAAAATCATAGCGCGGATCGTCTTTGCGAAATTCGTAAACATCGACCTTCCCCGTCTCTCGATTCCATACCGGTGCTTTCACGATATTCGGGTCATCCGACACCGGCCGCTCCGCCACCCGAAGAAGCAGCAGCACTTCCCCTTGAAACCTCGCCACCCCAGCGTTAAACGCCCCGATGACTTCAAACCCGTCGTGGTGCGGCGGCACATCTTCCGGCGTAATGAGCGGGTTTTCTTCGTAGCGGTAAATGTGCATCGTCACCCCTGCCTTTCGTATTTCGTAAATGGATCAACGATTGTTAGTTTTTGCGCTTCTGCGTCACTTGTTCCAGCGTAAAAATCGGCCGTGCCGTCCCCTTTGCGAATCAGTCCGCCGCTAAACACGACATCCGCCAAATCCGGACGCTTCGCTGGGCCATCGAGGAAATGGGCTCTTGTGGCGATCAACTCCATGTCCGACGCTTCCCCCGTATCCGGATTGAACGCAAACACCATCGGATAATAATGACGGTTCCGCTCCTGATCGAAACAAGCGATATGGCCAAGGACGCCGACGAGCCCATTGCCAAGCAAATGCACTTCGTTGGCGCCGCCCCATTCTTCATCGGCAAATTGACCGTCAATCAATGGGGCATTCTCAATCGCCTCCACCGTCAACTCATCGAGCGCACCGATGCGGGTGAAGCCGATTTTTCCGCGTCCGCCTTTTTCCCCTTGCGGACGGGTGAAGACCCCAACCGACCCATCCCGCAGCTCAACAAGACGAATGTCTTTCATCCCGTCGGGACCGGTGAAAAAATGCGCCAATTCATTGATCGTTTTTCCGCGGTAAAACACCGTCCGCCAATACAACTTCCCGTGAAGCACGGGATGCGGAAACGTCTCCACGCCGCCAAACACGAGATGCCCGTGCACCCGCGAAACAAACGGATCCTGCAAAGCAAACACCGGCGCCCCTTCCCGCGGCACCCATGTCCCTTCACGCTCGACGAAAAAGTATACTTCTGATTGCTCGCTGTCTCTTGCCTCCACCCGTCCGGCAATGACCCACTCGCCATCGTCTTCAAACGGCGCGGAAATGTTGTACACATCCCGCCCCCCAACGCCGGCAAACACGAGCTTCTCCACCCGAAGCGGCTGAGGAGCACGCTGAAATTCCTCAAGCAATGTCTGGCATGTTTTCCTTGTCAGCGTCCTTGTCTGCATAACGTCTCTCCCTGCTCCCTCTTCCTATCATGATGTTTTTATTATTTTAATATGAACTGCATGCCTTCTTTAAAATTCTTGCTAAACAAAAGGAACAAAATCAAAATCGGCAGCGTGAGAAGCACTGAGGCGGCGTACATTGGCCCCGGATAGCCGCCGTACGGTCCAAACATTTGCGCCAACAACACGTTTAACGTCAACATCTTTTCGTTATTCACAACAAGCATATCCCAAAGCAGTTCCACCCATCGCTCCATGAAAAGGAACAAGAAAATGATCGTCGTAATCGAGCGCGACATCGGCCAGACAATGCGGCGAATGATGGTGAAATGGCCCGCTCCATCCATCTTTGCCGCTTCGATCAATTCATCGGGAATGCTGCGAAAAAAGTTCGTGTACATAAAGATGGCCCACAAGTTGACGGCCTTCGGCAAGATCATCGCCCAATACGTGTTGTACCAGCCGAAATACCGGACGATCAGAAACAGCGGAATAAGCAAAATGATCGATGGATAAAACATTTGAAACAAAATCGCGTTGTTGACCCATTGTCTCCCTTTAAATTTCACTTTCGACAACGCATATCCAACCATCACCGCCGTCACAAGCATGAGCAACGTTGACGCCGACGTGACGAGCAAACTGTTGAAAAACGCCCGAAGCCACGGCCGCGGCACGACATCTTCGCCGCCTTGAAACAGCCATTCATACGAGCGAAGCGTCAATGACGACGGGATGAGCTTTCGGTCGACCTCATTCCATGGGGCAAGAGAGCCTAACACCATATACAAATACGGAAACACCATGACGAACAAAACGGCAAACGCCAAAACATAAAGCAATCCGACCTTCCATGTTTTACTCCCAGCCATGTTTGCCACCCCATTTTTCCAACACCTTGCGAAAAACGAAAATCGACGCAAAGGTGACGATCGAATTGATGATCGCGACCGCGGTTCCGTAACCCGCATTCAATTTTTCAAACGCCTGGTTGTAAATCTCCAGCTGCCACGTATGGGTCGCATACTCCGGCCCACCGCCTGTCAACACATACGGTTCGGTGAAAATGCCAAACATCAAACCGACCGCCAAAATCGTCACCGTATAAAACGAAGGGTACAGCATCGGAATCGTCACGTGCCAAATCCGCTTCCAGCCGACCGCCCCGTCGATTTCGGCCGCTTCATACACTTCTTTCGGGATGCTTTCCAAGCCGGACAAAAACAGCAGCGCATAATATCCGACAAACTTCCACGCCATCATGAGCGCAATGACGAGCGGGGCTAAGATGGGCGAGCCGAGCCAGTCAATATCCCAGCCCAACGCGTCCCGCAAAAATTGATTCAACGGGCTGTTGTAGGAAATGACGCCTTTGACGACAATCGACGACGCCACCCCCGACGCCAAATACGGCAGAAAATATCCGACGGCAAACAATCCTTTCCACCGAGGCAGATGGTGAATGATCAGCGCCAAAAACAGCGAGCCGGCGATGACGATCGGCACAAACATCAACATAAACTTGTACGTCACCCAAAACGCTGCCCGCACGCTCGGGCTGAAGAAAGCGTCAAGGAAGTTTTGCATTCCCACCGTCTCATATTCGGGAGAAATTAAATTCCAGTTCGTAAAAGCGAGATATAACGCCCAAAACAGGGGGATCAAAAAGAAAATAGCCGAATAGATAAGGTATGGGCTGGCGAGCAGCCAACCCACTTTTGCCGCATGTTTATTCATGTTATTTTAACACCCCATGGATCGCCTTTTCCATGTCCTCCCACGCTTTTTCTGGGGTTTTCTCGCCTTTGACGACCGGATTCAACGCCTCTTTGCCGATCAGCTCTTGAAGCTCAACCATTTTGGCGTTATCCATAGGCGGTATGGCGTTCGGAATGTTTTCCGCATACAGTTTCAGCTGCGGATTTTGTTCAAAATAGGAGACAAACGCCTCGTTCGTCGACAAGTCGTCCCGCGCCGGCGGCAAGTTCGTTTCTTTCAGCCATTCCAAATCGTTTTGCGGATCGGAATACACCCATTTGACGAAATCGAACGCGGCTTGTTGCTGTTCTTTCGTCGCCGAAGCGTAAATGACCAGCCCTTTTGTATCGGCGAACGTTTTCGCCTGCGACGGGTCCATGCCATCAGGCACAGGCGGCATCGACAACACGTATTTCTCGTTAAACTTCATTTCCGGAAACTTCTCGGCCCAATATGGGAACGTCCACGGCCCTAAATCGGACATCACGGATGTACCGCTTTCAAACGGATCTTTCGTCTCTTTCGTCAACACGAGCTGATTTTTGCTTAAATCAGCGAAGAACTGGAGCGTCTTCACACCCGCGTCACGATCCGCACTCAACTTGTTCCCATCGATGAAATGCGTCCCTTTCGACGCCGCATTGTAAATCATGAAGAAGTCAAACCATCTCGCCCACCACGTCGGTTTGACCAAGTCGGCTCTCGCCCATAGAAACTTGTTCGGATATTTTTCTTTCAGCTTTTTGCCGACTTCCATGACTTCGCTGTACGTCTTCGGCGGAGCGTTATACCCCAACTCTTTCAGAATATCGATTCGCCAACCGAACAGCATGGCGTTTGAGTAAATCGGCAACACATATTGATGGCCGTCGGCAAACTTCCATGTTGAAATCGTGCTTTTCATTTGCCGTTTGCCGATTAAATCATCAAACCCCTCAAATTGATCCAGCGGCACAATCGCCCGGCTGTCCGCCAGCTGTGCGGCAAACCCGCGGGAGATGTTTTCGGAAATAACCGGCGCGTTCCCCGCCGCAATCGCCGACTGAATGCCCGCCTCCGAAGAAGGGCTTTCCGGCATCGGCGATACTTTGATTTTCACGTTTTGATGCTCTTCCATATAGCGATCCGCCATCTTCTTCCAGAATGCCTGCTGCGTCGGATTCGGCGCCGCCCAAAAATCAATTTGCACGGTTGATCCTTCCTTCTTCTGCCCTTGTTCATTCCCGGTCTGTCCTTGACAGCCTGTTCCGATCACCGCAGCGGCAAGCAACAACGAAGCCAGTTTGAACCACTTGCGCTTTTTCATCGTCCATTCCCCCCTTGTATTGATGAGCAGATGTAAAAACGCTTACATAAACAGTCGCTTCAGACAACGCCTCTCCTCCCCATGACAAATCATAGAGACAGACAAACTTGTCAACTGAAAATGAATGTTTGTAACGGTATTTTATAACATTACAATGACATTATTTCATGATTCAACGAAATAGTCAACTTCTTTTTTGCGGAAAAGACAAGAAAAAACCGTGAGTTTAGACGCAATTCATCAACTTGACAAATAACAACTGTAACGTTACAATACCATTCCGTATATATTTGTTCCGAGGTATTGAATGTCTTTCGTTTTCACAAGGGATATACTTGAACTAGAGAAAGCAAGCAAACGCTGCGAAAGCGGAGCCAACCTTCAAGATTTCGATGTATACTTGAATGATGGAAAACGAAAAATCGCAACGGCCGTCCTTGTCGGCGCCTCAAATCACCGAAAGGCAAAAATAGCGAATAAGTGGAGGTAGCGAATGAAAAAACGCATCACCATGCAAGACATCGCCGATCGACTGAACATTTCCAAAAACTCGGTCTCTCAAGCGCTGCGCGGCAAAGAAGGGGTCAGCGAAGAAACGAGGGAGCTTGTGAAGCGTGTAGCCAAAGAAATGGGGTATGAATATCCCGCGTCCCGCGCGAAGTCGCGCGGCAAACCGCCGAAGCAAATCGCCCTCATCGCCTCCGACCGCACGTTTTCGCTGAAATTTTTTGGCGAAATCTACTTAAGCATTGAACAGGAAGCGCTGTCACACGGCATGAAGCTGCACATCCAATCGGTGAACAAAGAACAAAAGGAACGGCTTCTTTTGCCTTCGTTCATCGAGGAAAAACAAGTCGACGGCGTGATCGTCCTTTCCCACATCAGCACCGAGTACATCCAACAAATCGTCGCCACCGGCATCCCGACCGTCCTGGTCGACCATCACCATCCGAACATTCCAGCCGATGCGGTGCTGACAAACAATCGGTTCGGGGCGTATGTGGCCGTCCAGCATTTGTTGGAGCTCAACCATACCGACATTGCGTTTGTCGGCGACGTCAACTATTCGCCGAGCTATCAAGAGCGGTATGAAGGGTACTTATTGGCGCTGAAAGACTATGGAGTGAAACCGAACGAGGAGTGGATGTTCTGCCAGGCGCAAGAGGACGAAACGGTCATCGCAGGCTACATCCGCGAGCTGAAGCGGCAGCCGACCGCCTGGTTTTGCGTCAATGACGGGCTTGGCTTTTTCGTCAGCACCGGCCTGCAACAGTACGGGCTAAAAGTGCCCGATGACGTTTCCGTCTGCAGCTTTGACAACGGGCAGCTGTCGCAAATCGCGACGCCGAAAATCACGACCGTCGACATCGACCTGAAGCGCTACGGCAAACGAGCGGTGGAATTGTTGCTATGGCGGTGGGACAACCCGAACGAACCATTTCAGGAAGTGCTATTGTCTACGAAACTGATCAAACGGGAATCAACAGCAGCGAAACAGAAGCGCTAGGGCGGGGCTGGCCTTTTGCCCCGCCTGTTTGATTTCCATTCACTTGGAGCCGCCTTGTTTCATTTCCTCAATCTCCGTCACAGGCAATCCGGTCAGTTCGTGAATCGTCTGCGCATCAAACCCTTTCATCAACATCCGTTTCGCAATGTGCCGTTTTTCTTGTTCCGCTCCCTCTTTGCGCCCTTCCTCCCGTCCTTCCTTTCGGCCTTGAATTTTTCCCTTTTGCTCGTACGAAATGATCAATTCCAGCACGCGTTCTTTTTCTTTCGTCTCCATTTGTTCCACCTCGCTTCGGAGCTGTTGTTCTTCTTCATCGGACAGCTTCACATACGTTTCAAAAAAGCCCATCAACAAACGCTGTCTTGCCTCGTCTAGCTCGAGACGCACCAACATGCGCAAAAATTGCTTTTTCAGTTCCACTCGTTCATTTTCAGTATAACCCATTTTGCTAAGCAACGCAGCCGCCACCGGGTTGTCGGTGCGGACAAATTGGCGCCAGTTTTGCTTGCGCAACTCCACATGGAAAAAGCGAAAGTCAAGCACATCACCAAACGGAAAGGAGAGCGTGAACGAGGAGGGTTCGTCTCGGATGGCATCATAGCTGAAGACGGCAATCGGAATGATCGGAGCGCGGTATTTTTCAAACAGACGGCTAAAGTACAGAAACATCCGTTCTGGAAAAGACGATTGGATATATGACTGATTTTCCACGTGAACAATAATCACCCCATCTTCCCCTTTGAACTTCGTTTCCACCAGCAAGTCTACCCGATACTTCTCCCCAGCCGTTACGTCCGTAAACAGCTCTTCGGACAAAAACGACAAATGGTTGAAATCGATATGCTCGTGCATATCCGGGAAAAAGAGAAGCACAAACTCCTCAAAAAACGTCTGCAACAGCTCCTTGAACAACCGGTCGTGATCGATCGCCATACATTCACCTCACACGAATAGGTTTCGTATTCTCTTTTTCAACATCATCAGGCAAAATCCTGCCCATGGTACAAAAAAATGGCCGTCCCTTTTCGAGAAGAGACAGCCAAGACACCACCTGCATTGTGAGACCCTATCCGCTCCTGGTAGTACCAACGTTTCCTCCTTGCACGCATGGCGTCAAAGCGGGGGAACGTGCTACCACATCCCCGCCTTCCTTCCGCCCTCCACCGCCTTCGCCCGGCGGAAACGGGCGATCACGTCATCCATCCCCCCGCTACCCAGCATCACGCCCGCGACGATGAAGAGAAAACCAGCCAGCTGCATCCATGAAATCGGCTCACCAAGCAACCAGTGCGCCCCAAGCAACGAAAAGAGTGGATTGAGGTTGATGAACACCGCTGACTCTGCGGGACCGAGATATTGCACAGCCTGGTTGTAAAACATATGGCCAAGCGCCGTCGCCACGACAGCCGAAGCAAGGAAAATGAGCCAAAGCGGCAACGTGCCCTCTTTCAAACTCGATAGGCCGCTCGGCTCGAGCACGAGGCTTAAGACAAACAGCCAAAGCGACCCGAAGACGAGCATCCACCCTGTCATCACCCGCGCCTCGACCGTCGCCTTTTTGATCATAATGAAGCTGATCCCTTGCGCCAACACTGCCAAAAACACGTACACATCGCCGACCGACAGATGGCCGAGGCCGCCGTCGCCGTTCACGACGACAAACACGACGCCAAAAAACCCGAGCGCGATGCCAAGCAAACGAAACAACGTCGGCCGCTGGCCCAAAAACACGATCGCCAACAGCGCCGTCACAAGCGGCACCATCCCTAAAACAAGGCCCGCGTTCACCGCCGTCGTCCTCGCGAGCCCCAAAGCTAAAAAGAAGTGATGGGCCACCACGCTGAACAATGCGGCCAAGCCAATCTGTTTCGCCTCATTCCAACTGACTTTTTGAAGCTTGCCGATCCCCCATAAAAACAAAAGCACGACCAACCCGGCCGTTAGAATGCGCAACGCCGTCAACGCGACGGGCGAAAAATGCTCCACAAGAATTTTCAACGCCGTCACGTTCAAGCCCCAAGCAACCATGATGGCGATCAGCAGCGCATAAATGAATGATTTCCTCATCGCACTCTACCTCTCCTGCCTGTTCGATTTTCAGCGGAACGCCAAAGGAAAAACGGAGCCCTAAACGCTCCGTCTCTCCATCCTATTCCAAATAGGACAAGCCGCCGTTGCTCACACTAGTGCATCATTTCCAACAACTTCTGCCATCCATTTTACTACACTCTGATGAATTTTTTGACTAAAAAATGCGGCCGTATGTCTATCCTGTGACACATGCCACGGCGCTTCCTCCCCCTCCCTGCCCATATCCGCCGCCCATCGTGCATATGGTATAACAGAGAGGAGAGGAGACCCCATGTTCCCACGCTACCGCCAAAAGACGATCCGAGCCAGGACTGGGGTGGCGGTTCTCACTGCCGTCGCCGTGTTGGTGGCGATCTTGTCTCTGTTTCTTTCGAACGAACGGAACGAGGCAAAGGAAATCGTGGACACGTTTTACCGCTACGAGCAGGCAGGGGATTTTGGCAGCTCTTGGGAGCTGTTTCACCCGCTTATGAAAAAGAAATTCCCAAAAGACGTCTACATCCAGCGCCGCGCCCACGTCTTTATGCAAGACTTCGGCGTCGAGACGTTCGACTACCGCATCGATGAGGTGGAAAAACTGTCGTCATGGTCGATGTCTGATGAGGACAAACCGCTTCACGACGTGTATCGCGTCCGCGTCATTCAGACGTTCCATAGCGCTTTTGGCGTGTTCGAAATCCATCAAGACGTCTTCGTCGCCAAAGAAAAAGGGGAAAAGAACATTTTGTTCCCTTACCGCCCGTAACCCCCAACATCGATGCGGCCCCGATATCGAACGGGCGCCGCTTTCACCGCTCCTTCCATTCCTCGATGATCTCAAGCGTCCGATTAATGCCGACATTGTATATCAACAGCTTAAGCAAGTTTTCCCGCTCCTCTTTCGTAAAAAAGAGATCGCCGTCAATGATCTCAAGCGGGACAGGGGAGAGCTCGGCATACAGCTCATAATCAACCTTCTGTCCTTCCGGTTTTAGGACAAACGTTCTCATTCGCGCCATCCTCCTTTTTCCCCTACACGTTTTGACAAGAAACACCCGTTAGGCAACGCTCCCTGTCAAGTATAGACTAACGCACAGCGCGTTCATGCGACTGGCGGCCGCACCGTATTCACATGCCATGCGCATGAGACTCTCTTCCTATTTGAGCAACCTTATTCGAATCTTCTCATACACTAATGTATCATCAATCGGAGCTGTTTTCTCCATCCAGCGAAAAAAGGAGCGAAATGCCATGTACAAACATATCGTCAAACGTGGGGAAACGATCGCCTCCATCGCCCGCGACTACCGCACATCTGTTGAGGCGCTCCTTCGCGCCAATGGTTTGACCGCCGCGTCCGTCATCTTTCCCGGGCAGGAGATCGTCATCCCCCACCTTCCGCCGAAAGGATCGATTCCCTACACGATCCACATCTCGATCAGCCGCCGCCAGCTGACGTTAAAACACCGGGGACGAACGATCCGCACGTATCCGATCGGCGTCGGCAAAATGGTCACCGCCACACCCGTCGGCGACTTTGTCATCGTCAACCGCCAGCCGAACCCAGGCGGGCCGTTCGGCGCGATGTGGCTCAGTTTATCCAAACTCCATTACGGCATCCACGGCACAAACGACCCGTCCTCGATCGGCAAATACGTATCCAAAGGCTGCATCCGCATGCATAACAAAGACGTGCTCGAACTCGCCTCCATCGTTCCGAACGGAACAGAAGTGTTCATCCGGCCGTGAGGGCAAAACAGCGTCATTCATCCATCTGTTCCGGGTCGCAACCCGTTTGATCTTTCAAGAAGATGTCATTCACTCCCACCGAACGAACACCGTGTTTCCGCTCACGATGGCAGCTGACAATCGGTCGGGCAAGTAGTATAATTGAGGTAAAAAGCGAATGGAGTTGAGACGATGCCAGGCGGGATCTCGCATCACGCCAAAGACATTTTGTTCAAGTCGCTGAGCGCATTGTACCAAAACCAAGCCTTCGATGTGTACGGACTTCACGGACTCCCGCGGATCAAAGCACTGCTTCCAACCGAATTTCCGTCTGTACGGGCGGATGAACGGCGCGCCGACACTGTGTTTCTTCTCGAAGACGATTCCATTTTGCTTCTGGAGTACGAAAGCAATGAACGATTTCTCGACAACCATTTAAAGTATCTTGATTATGCCTGCCGCATCCTTCACACATACTATCAACAGGAAAAACGAATACGCCCGATTCGCATCGTTGTGATCTACACAAGCGATGTCACGAGCGCCCGCGAACAACTTGACGCCGGCGATGTGTTTCTTTCATCCAAAGCGGTGCTGCTTGGCGAATTCAACGGCGATGCGATTTTCCATGCCATTGAAGAAAAAGTCCACAACGGCGAACCGCTTACTCCGGAAGAAACGATGAAACTCATCCTCGTGCCGCTCATGCACACCCGCTTTGACCGACAAACGATGATCGAAAAAACGATCGAACTGGCCAAAACGATCGGCGACGAACCGAAACAGCTGCACATCATCGCCGGCGTTCTGACCGCCACAGACAAATTCATCGACCGGTCATACGCCGAAAAAGTAAAGGAGTGGATCAAAATGAACAAAGTGTTTCGCCTGTTAGTCGAAGAACTTGAACAAGAAAGAGAAGAAATGTTGAAGAAAGTGATGCAGGAAAAAGAACAGGCGATCAAGCAAACGGAAAAACGGAAGGCCATCGAAATCGCCAAAAATTTGCTTGATGTTCTTCCCATTCACGAGATCGCCAAACGAACCGGCCTGACCGTCGCCGAAGTCGCCGATCTCGCGAAGGAAATGGACAACCATCAGCCGCCGATCCAATAGCGCCAAAGAGCCGCAACCGTGCGGCTCTTTTCATCTTCCCTTTGCTGCTTGGCAAGATCTCAATTTCTTTTGTTTCCTTTTTTTCTTTTGTTTCTCCAGCCAAAATAGTATAATGGATATAAACATCAAGGAGGGAAAGAAAAATGAGCACTTTGTCCCGCAAAACAGAAACCCGAAAGACAGCCCCCCCACCTCTTCACGAAACTGTGCTAAGCGACAACGTTCGACGTTATGTAGAATTGGTCCAACAGTCGCTTGAACTTGAGAAGCGAAAAAAAGAAATCTATTCCAACCTAAGCGACCAGGAAAAACAGAGCGTACGGCATATTCTTACCGAAATGGCGGAACAAACAATTCCAGATGATCTCTATGTCCGCGATGTGGCTCTTCTGCTTGATGTCACGCCGCAAATGGTGCGCCGTTATTGCGCAGAAGGAAAAATCGAGGCTTACCAACGGCTTGGAGACAGTGGAAAATGGATCATCCCGGCCGCACAGTTTTTTCACCACCCAAACTGGCCTTCATTTCTCCAAATGAGAGAACAGCTGAAAAGCCAGTCGATTCGTATCGCGGAAAAAATGGAAAAAGAGTTTGGAGAATAGGAGAAAGTTCTTCATGAGCGGAAACGGCACGGAAACAAAAGCATATTTGCTGGATACAAACGTATTCCGATACAAGTCAAGCCCATCTGCCCACATGAACCACAAAAAAGCCGCCAAGCGTTTTTGGAAAGATGTTTTGCAGGAAGTTCGCCATGAAGAGGCTGTGCTCTATATCCCTAAAGAAGTCATCCGAGAGCTTGAATTGCAATCCTACACACTTGGCGAAAAGGAAAGGCAACGGGTCTCGGAATTGTTGGAAAATATAACGATAACTATTCCCGATTGGACAACTCCCGATATGGAACACCAAGTAAGAAAAATGGCGGCTTATATTCGCTCTGAATACCAGAGGAAAATCAATGCCATGAGAGACATGGAATACGGCAGCGTGTCTGATGCCCGTATCCTGCTAACCGCTTGGCAATACGACTGCATTCTCGTCACAGCCAATATAAAAGATTTTGCGCTTTATCCTCTTCTGTTTCCTCGACACGAACATAGACTGCTTAATCTTTTATCAAATGATTATATCACCATTTCCCCGAGCATATATGACACCGTTCATCATGACCCAATATTCACGGGCATACTCCAAGAATTGAATGACTTAATCAACAGATGATTTAGACCGCATCGTCTTCCTAAAAGCACAACAAAGTCATTTCTCTATTTTGCCGGTCGCCAATGGCAAACCGCAGAGCCGATCAAAACGAAACAAGCATTCCTTGTTATCACTTCCTCCCAGAATGATGTTCCTGATGCCGAAAACAACAAAGCGAACCGGGCTGACCGTCGCCGAAGTCGCCGACCTCGCGAAGGAAATGGACAACGATCAGCCGCCGTCCCCATAGCGCCAAAGAACCGCCACCGTGCGGCTCTTTTCCCCCGTAACTGATCTCAGCGCCCAAAGCAAACAAGAGCGAAACAGCCCCTTTCATTTGCCGTAAAAGCGAACACGCATCCCACACGTCATCCCGCTACTGGCCACTTGCCAATTGCTGGCGAGCTTCACCCGTTAACAACAAATACGAACGGCGCTTTCCACCCTCATGACGTTCCACTTTCTCCGTCCACGGGTGAAACCACTTTACTCAAACAGTGTCCTTCTCCCCTCCGTCACTTTATGTAAGAGCCTCGCAAACTGTGACTTGTATCTTGTTAATATCGCCTTAATCTTGGAAACTCCTTTCCGTTCACAAATAAATAATATTTTCGCACCGCATTTTGATAGTATCTATTCAGCCCAGTACTAGCGAGATTTTCAGAATCCAGCACCAATAGGGCATTCCCAGTATCGAAAATGCCCTAGGAGGAATGGAGAATCGTTTGAAGAGGCTCTCCGCTTAGAAGTCTTTGCAACGATTCCCACACCGGCTTTCCGTGTTTTTGCAGGGTGGAAACGACGCTGCGGATGACACAGAAAGCCTCGGCATCGTCTTCCTGACGAAACGTTCCAGAGATTTTTTGTTTGACTTTCACCATCCGTAAATCGCGTTCGGCTTGGTTATTGTCAAACGGCACTTCTTTCTTKCGCAGGAAGAGAAGCGCTTCTTGCTTGCGCTTTTCTAGGCGCCGGATGAAATTTTCCGCTTTGCGGACACCTAGATGGCTGCCTTGTCGGCAACGTTCATCGAGTTCMCGGCGTCCATTCGAAAGAAGCTCGGCGTACACCGCTTCMAAATACCGGCCTTTCTCGACCGGAAAGGCGCAGCC
>NZ_MVKA01000038.1:0-35226 GCF_002042905.1 Geobacillus sp. LEMMY01 | reverse complement strand
CTCMTGGGCTGGAATGGCTCCCGGGAATCATGAGAGTGCGGGTACCAGTTTGTCAGGTCGAACGAGGAAAGGGAACAAGAARCTGAGGGCGTGTCTGGTGGAATGCGCCCGYGCCGCCGCCCGAACGAAGAACACGTACCTATCGGCCAAGTATCATCGGATCGCCAAACGAAGAGGAGCGAATCGRGCGAGTGTCGCGGTCGGGAGAACCATCTTGGAAATCATCTATTCGGTCTTAACGCGAAAGGAACCGTATCGAGAGTTGGGAGCCGATTACTGGGATCAGCAACGGGAGGCCGCCATCGTGCGCCAAACGGTGAAACGGCTAGAGGGGTTAGGGTACGAAGTGAAACTGGAGAAGACAAGTGCGTAGCATGAAGAAACCATATATATACTGAAATACCTTCATTTGGAATCTAATTCCAAAGGCTAGGTGGGGATCGTTTTTTGTTAATTGGTGTTTTCAGGATAGAACGATCTTGGAAATCATCTATTCGGTCTTAACGCGAAAGGAACCGTATCGAGAGTTGGGAGCCGATTACTGGGATCAGCAACGGGAGGCCGCCATCGTGCGCCAAACGGTGAAACGGCTAGAGGGGTTAGGGTACGAAGTGAAACTGGAGAAGACAAGTGCGTAGCATGAAGAAACCATATATATACTGAAATACCTTCATTTGGAATCTAATTCCAAAGGCTAGGTGGGGATCGTTTTTTGTTAATTGGTGTTTTCAGGATAGTTTATACAAAAAGCATATAGACTCCCATGACAAAAAAATTTTGTCACCATCGGAAAGATGAAAACCACCTTCTGTCGAATGGTCTCCTTGCAGCTGGGGTCAAGAGGTCGTGGTATCTATGGTACGTAAAAGTCCGATATATAGACGGACCCCAGCAGCCTGGTGCATCACGGAATGTCGCTCCCTTTTGGGAAGCACRCAGGATAGAATGCTTGAACAAAGGCTGCTGCACCAGCTGTTKTGGAGAATGAAGCAGGGAGGGAGACCGATGCGCGTCTTGTATGAACGCTGTTGTGGATTGGACGTGCATAAGAAATCGATCACGGCTTGTGTCCTAACCCCTGAAGGAAAAGAGATTCGCACGTTTGGTACGCTGACCGACGATCTCGAGGAGTTGGTGGATTGGCTGAAAGAAAAAAAGGTGACGCACGTTGCCATGGAGTCGACGGGCGTATATTGGAAGCCAGTGTATAATCTCCTCGAAGGAGAGTCGATCGAAGTGCTGGTCGTCAATGCCCAACATATCAAGGTGGTTCCCGGACGAAAGACCGATGTCAAAGATGCCGAATGGATCGCGGACTTGCTTCGCCACGGGCTGCTCCGAGGGAGTTACATTCCGGATCGAGCTCAGCGAGAGCTTCGGGAACTGGTTCGGTATCGGCGCAGTTTGATCGAGGAACGGGCTCGGGAGCTCAACCGCATCCAAAAAGTGCTGGAAGGAGCCAACATCAAACTGGCTTCGGTTGTATCGGACATCAGCGGGGTGTCGGCTCAGCAGATTCTTCGGGCCCTGATCGAAGGAACGGACGATCCGGCGGTATTGGCGCAACTCGCCAAAGGGCGGCTGAAACAAAAAATCGGAGAGCTCCGGCGCGCCTTGAAAGGAATCATGGGGCCGCATCAACGCATGATGCTTTCGGAACAATGTCGACATATTGAATATTTAGACGAAGCGATTGCCCGGTTGAGTCGAGAGATCGAGGAGAGAACGCGCCCTTTTCATGAAGCGCTGGAGCTCATGGAAACCATTCCGGGAGTGGGGCGGCAAAGCGCGGAGCACATCATCGCGGAAATCGGGACGGATATGAGCCGGTTCCCCACGGCCGCGCATGCAGCCTCATGGGCGGGAATGGCCCCCGGGAATCATGAGAGTGCGGGGAAACGGTTGTCAGGCCGAACGAGGAAAGGGAACAAGAAACTGAGGGCGTGTCTGGTGGAATGCGCCCGTGCCGCCGCCCGAACGAAGAACACGTACYTATCAGCCAAGTATCATCGGATCGCCAAACGAAGRGGAGCGAATCGAGCGAGTGTCGCGGTCGGGAGAACCATCTTGGAAATCATCTATTCGGTCTTAACGCGAAAGGAACCGTATCGAGAGTTGGGAGCCGATTACTGGGATCAGCAACGGGAGGCCGCCATCGTGCGCCAAACGGTGAAACGGCTAGAGGGGTTAGGGTACGAAGTGAAACTGGAGAAGACCAGTGCGTAGCATGAAKAAACCATATATATACTGAAATACCTTCCTTTGGAATCTAATTCCAAAGGCTAGGTGGGGATCGTTTTTTGTTAATTGGTGTTTTCAGGATAGAATAATGGAAATTATGAAATTCGTAGAATGGTCAAAAACAACCAAAGTCGATGCAGGTCAACTTGACTATCGTTTTTGGCTCGAACATAAAAAACGAAGGACAGGCTATTCAATTACAACATTTGGTTTAAAAAGAATAACACGATTATCTTTGATAAAAAACAGGGAAATATGGTTTCGTTCCTTCAAAGTATGAAACGGAATTGAAGAGTTTGCTCAATGAGTAGGCAATGCTTAACAAGACGGATTGTTTGAACGCCAAGCGGGATCCAAAGGCCAAATGCACGAAAGAAGGGATAATCGGCAGTATTTTGTTTGCAAAGGAAACAAGAATCCCCCACTTCCACCGGCATTAGCCGATAAGTGGAGGCAGTCCCATCTTTTTTTGTACAGGGGGATGATTGAATATTAATGTGTTCCTAAAAACCCGTACATATATAGAAAAACAAAGAGAAAGGTTAATACGGCTCCTATCATTGTTTGATTAAGTGTGTTTTCATCACTGTTCAAATTTTTTAAAAAGCTTGCTAAATTCAAAAACCACAAAACACCTATTATCGGTAAAATAAGTAAGTATATATATTCCATTCAAAAAACTCCTTTTACTGTAAAGTTTGAACCACTCCCACTTAGCTAACGCTTAAAGTGGAGGATTTCTGGGTAATCCTCCCTATATACATGTAACATGAAGAGTTAGCTTCTCAGTCATCCTCCACACCCTAAGCGCTGCAGCACTTCCTCCGGACGTTCGTGGATGCAGTGGACAAACGGAGCGATGCTTGCATGATATCGTTGCGATCCTTGCGACATATATGGGCGATCGCCGCACCTTTCAGCCATTTCCATAAGCGTTCAATCGGGTTCAGCTGTGGCAAATAGGGAGGAAGGGGAAATAACGGGAAAATACGGCCCTTCTTCCCGCCAAAACGTCTTGACCATTTTGGCATGGTGAATGCAGGCGTGTTCCAACACCAAGACCATGAGACGATCCGGATCGCGCTCTTTGAGCATTCTCAAGAAACCCAAGAACGCCGCGGCATGGGCAGCGGTCGTTTGATGAAGCACCGTTTCGCCATCGTGGAGGTTGACCGCGCCAAACAGAGATGCGTGGGCATGACATAAGAGAGGCTTGAAATCATTAATAACTTAGTGTTAAAGCGTAAGAAGCAGTATCTACCGACTTAGATGGAGTTATTGATAATCCTGCTGGAAATACTGATACACTAGGTTCGCCAATATATAATTGGTGTCCATATTCAATTTTAATGTTAATTGTACCATTATTTTTTGTTGGTACATAAACATATTGTCCCATATATCCTTTGTGTAAAGTAAATTCTGTAGAGCTTCTTAAGTCAAATTCACCAGCAACTCCAGCATTTGGTTCCCAATCACTAGGTAAGTAATCAATTGCATAATCTATCCAGTTTCCATTACCTTGTGGATCTTGACTATATCTATGTTGATGTTGTGTTACTTTTCCATTACTAGTTGGAAGAAAAAATCCTGCACTTGAAGGAAAACCGAAAGTCATTTTATCTACAAGTTCGTAAAAAGGAGATTTTAGCCATTGGAAATTACCATAAATATAAAATTTATCGTAATTTGTTCGATCAGAGGTTACTTTATAAACTGTACCCCATAATTTCATCGTTGAGGACGAAATTGTACCCATCGTTGTAAAATCACCAGAATTATTTACTCCATTTTCGAACGAAAATATTTCAGTTTTTGAATCTTGGATGACAGCTTTATCTTTAATGAGTTGCTTTGCAACTTCTAAAGGCAACATATCTATTTCTTCTTCAGTATGTCCTGTTACATCTTTTAAATATTTTCTTTCTTGCTTTGTTAATTTTTCACTTTTTGAGGTATTATCCACTTCTTTTGCAGAGCTGAAATCATTGAAGAAAAATAATGAAAAAAGGAGCACTAAACTAAATAAATGAAATTTTAATTTTTTCAAATTAATTCCCTCCTTTTAGATAGCTTTGAATTTTATTATAAAATTTATAGTATTTATTGTAAATAAAAATATTTATTGTAAATAAAAAAATTGGTTCATCACCAAATTTTGTGATTTAGTGACAAAAAAGAGAAAGCACTGACGAGATCCTGGCAATAATGTTAGCGGTGAAATCAACATTAAGGAGGTCTCGTAAGTGCTTTCTATACCACTAGGATTGCCAGAATTTAAAGTGATTAAACAAGAACTTCTTTCCTATGGTTATGCGATTCATGTAGAGAAAACAGAGACACAGGAACGTTGCCCTCATTGTGGGTTTGCCACTTCCTCTGTCCACGACAGACGGACAAGAAAAGTACGGGATTTGGCGATTTTCCATCAACCGGTGTACTTGTTCGTAAAGGTAAAGCGCTATCGGTGCTGGAATTGTTCCCAAGTGTTTTCCGCCTCTTTGGAATCGATTCAACCCAATCAACACTACACCAATCGATTTTGTGAGTACTTGTATGAACTTTGTGAAGGCTCCACCATTCAAGAGGTTAGCCGAAAGCACCGCATCCCATATACGACATTGGAACGCATCTATTACTCCATCGCATCGAAAAAAGCAAAAGAGCGTCAAACAGCGATAGAAGCATCTTCTCAAGAAGAGATGGTGCTTAGCTTAGATGAAATCGCTGTAAAAAAGGGACATCAGTATGAAACCGTATTGATGGATGCCAAAGCTGGATCGGTCATGGGAATGCATGCCGATCGCCAATGTGACTCCGCCATCCACTTGTTGAGCCAAAATGTCCTGTCGAAAGAAAGGGTCCAAACGGTGATTCTTGACATGTGGGAACCTTATCATAAGGCGGTTCGTGCCCTGTTTCCATCTGCTTCGATTGTCATCGATAAGTACCATGTGGTTCAAAAAGTGACACAAGCCTTGGATCAAGCAAGAAAGGAATTTTCTCCATTGAAAAAGGCTCGATATCTTCTCTTGAAAGGCTGTGAAAAGCTTCGTAAGGACCAACGGCTTCGATTAGACGATATCTTGGAGGAGTATCCGGCACTTTCCATTGCTTATTATCTGAAAGAGTTGTTTCGGGATTTTTACCGAACCGATGGATATAACGAAGCAAAGGAACGCTTGGAAGAATGGATTMAGTTAGCCAAACAGAGCCCTTTTGCTTCTTTTCAGGAAGCAGCCAACACGCTTGAAAGGTGGAAGGAGCCTATTCTTTCCTACTTTTTGTGCCCATATACCAATGCCCGAATCGAGGGGACGAATCACAAGATCAAAAACATCAAACGCCGGGCATATGGCTATCGAAATCTAGAACGGTTTCGTTTGCGTGTATTTCTGGAGTGTACAGGGAACACTACAGGTAGTCAGGTTGCTTAAGCGCTCCCTTCTTCCGCTATCGGTATGATAGTTGGTAGAATGGAACCCGTCAAGGAAAGCACTTGACTGTTTCCATTCTACCAACTTCGTGGTCTGTATGCGGAAGAAGGATCCTGACTGATGAACCTATTTCATCCAGCTAACATGTTTCTGGGATTGAGTGGAAATCACAGAAAATGGTGAAGACCCTTTTTTGAAGACGTCCTTATCTCTCCAAGAAGAATGGCATTGTTTTTTAGACGGATTAAGAAGCGTGTTATCGTGCGAAGAACTTGAACATATGGCCCGAGATCATCAATTTATTCAACGAAAGGGGAAGTTACGCGCCCATGATTTCGTGGCACTTTGCACATTTCTCCAGGAAGGAGGCGGTCAAAAATCATTGGTGCAGCTTTGCAGTGCTCTAGCTCTCAAGCAAAACACCTCTCTGAGTGCGGAAGGGCTCAATCAACGGTTTAATGAAAAAGCGGTGAGTTTCCTCAAAGCGGTGTTTGAAAAACTGCTCATTCATCAGACTCAGGARGCCCGTCACTTATGTCAAAGACATTCGCTGTTTCGCCGGATTCGCATTCTCGATTCCACGTCGTTTCAACTGCCTCCTGAAATCCGGGGGATTTACGAGGGATGTACGGGGCCTGGGGTGAAAATTCAGCTAGAATATGAATGGCTAGAAGGGAAGKTTCTCCATGYGGAYGTCGAAGATGCCCGTCATCACGACGCCGCCTACGGAGCGTCCCTTCTATCGACCATCCAAGAGGGAGACCTTTGTTTGAAAGACTTAGGCTATTTTTCGCTTGAGGGATTGCAAGCCATTCATGACGCCGGAGCCTTTTATATTTCMCGGCTCAAACACAATGTAGGGATTTACCAAAAAGAAGGAGACCGATTTCGAAAATGGGAACCAGAGGATTTCCTTGCGGTGTTACAACCCGGAGAAACCATGGAACTGGAACATGCGTATGTCAGTGGAAAGAAAGTTCATCAACCGCGGCTCATTGTGTATCGGCTGACCGAAGAACAGGAGCGACAGAAGGAAGGACAATGGAAACAGAAGGCGAAACGAAAAGGGGCCGCGTACGTGACGCGACGCCCCCACTCAATATATGTATATATCACCAATATTCCAGCGATTTATACCTCTTTGCACGAAATTCATACGCTGTATTCTCTTCGCTGGCAAATTGAAGTGGTATTTAAGACATGGAAATCCCTGTTTCACATTCATCGATTCAAACCGATGAAAGGGGCTCGCTTTCAGTGCCACCTGTATGGAACGTTGATTGCCTTATTGATCAGCTCCACTGTCATGTTTAAAATGCGGGAATGGCTCTATCGAAAACAGAAAAAGGAATTGAGCGAATATAAGGCGATGAGTATGATCAAGGAGTTCGGTATGGATTTCTTTCAAGCCTTATGGTGTTCTGAGGAGTTAGTTGTCCAACTCCTTTTAAAACTGTGTGACATCATCGCTCAACACGGAAAAAAATCAAGGCGTTATACAAAAAAGAGCGCTTTAGACATTATCGAGAGTTTGGTCATCATGCCGGTGTCATAAGAAATTCCCGCCTCATATACCATGAAAAAAACCTTCTATAGGGAAGGTGTATTTGGCATGCCTATCTTTATATATTCTCACGGTCACAGCCTCCAAAGATGAAAAGTGAAGCCTTGGAGCTACTCGCTCCAAGGCTTCACTTGATGGCTATGGGGGCGGCCCCTTTACAACACCTCGGTGATGTGCGGCATATGTTCGCCAAGCCAGGCGATCGCCGCCTCCAGCGTCGGAAACTCTTTCGTTTCAAACGTCATTTCGTTTTGCAGCAACCAGACGTCTTTCGCTTCATGATACGGGCCGGCGACCGACCAATGAAGCAAGCTGTACGGATCGTTTTCATGGGTGAACGACACCCATGTTTTTTGCTTCGCCGTCTTTACAAGCTGCTGCAGCTTACCGTTCATGGCCGGATTTCACCTCCACAAGCGGCATATGCCCATTCAACGTTTGCCCTGGGCTTTTGAGCTGAAAAACGGTCGTTCCCGGCTTGACGTCAATCGTCATCGTTTCATCAAAAAAGATGAGCCGCGACCGTTCCACGAGCACCGGCACGAAATTCGTCTCGACGACGACATCATCTTCATCGGCTTTGTCGACAAGCCATAGCGCCGGCACGCCGTCGACCAAACAGCCGCAGCCGTCAGTATCAAACATCAGCTTTAACTGCCGTCCGGATTCCGCTACAATAGAGGCAAGCGCCCGTTTGGCTGCATCCGTAAACGTGATGTATAGGCTCATAGCTGGCTCCTTTTTCCCTTTGATTTTCTTTTATTTTACCTGCCAACATAAGAAACTGTCAAAACAAAGCAAGGAGGAAAAAGTGATGGCAAAAGTGCAAATCAAAGTGAACGACAACGGCTCGCTGCGCGTCACCGGTGATGTTGAACTGCTCGACGGAGAAGGAAAGCCGTTTGTGACAAAACAAACGTTTTCGCTCTGCCGTTGCGGGCTGTCGAATAACAAACCGTTTTGCGACGGTTCGCACAAAGGCCGCTTTCAATCCGTTGTCCGCGCCCCGTCACCGGAGCCCACTGAATAGCGACGGACGGTGAGGTCAATGGATGAACGATGGCTGCAAAAACAAGTACGCAACTGCCTGCGGTATTATGGCTATGATGATGACATGATGCCGCTTGGCGAAGACGACTGGCGCGAGCTTTGCACTCGCATTGCCGCCGCCAAAGAACGGCAGCCAAACGCGGACATCTATGAACTTGTCCATGACATAGTCTACCGGTTCATCACCAGCGCTTGACCCGGCTCGTGTCAAACGAACACGGGGCTGGCCCCAAAGGCCATCTTTCTTCAAGAAGGATATCATATTTTGTAAAGGCGTTTCGCGCGTCTATACGATGATCAGAAAGGGTGCCCCTTACATTTGGGACACCCTCGCTTACTTTTGGAAAAACGCCCGCTTTGCCACCTTTTCCACCAAACCCGGAGCGAGCCGGTACAGGCGGCTGCCGAGATCCATCCAGCGCGGCATGTTCACTTCGCGCGTTGGCGTCATCATCGCGGCAACAACGCGCTTCGCCACCGCCTCCGGCCTTAACATCCAACGCGAGACATTGCGCACATACTCTCCCGATTCATCAGCGGTCGAAAAAAAGTTTGTCTCCACCGGCCCCGGATTGACGGCCGTGACAAAAATGCCAAAGCGCCCCGCCTCGAGGCGGAGGCTGTCGGTAAAGCCAACGACCGCGTGTTTCGTCGCGGAATAGACGCTCGACTTCGGCGTCGCGATTTTGCCGGCTTGCGACGCAATGTTGATAATATGGCCGCTTCCTCTCTCTTTCATATGAGAATACACCGCCTTCGTGCAGGCGATGAGGCCGAAGACGTTGACGGCAAACATCCTCTCCATTTCATCCAAGTCGATGTCCTCGACATAGCGAAAGACGCCAAACCCGGCGTTGTTGACCAACACATCGATCGCGCCAAGGTCCGCAATAAGCTGGGAAACGACCGCCTCGATCATGCCGCGGTCGCTGACATCAAGCGATGCATACGGGGCGCGAATGCCGGTTTGCGCTTCGATCCGCGCGCTCGCTTCTTTCAGCCTTTCTTCACTGCGCGCCAAGAGCACCGGCACCGCCCCTTGGCGCGCCGCTTCATAGGCGATTTGCTCGCCAATTCCTCCCGACGCTCCGGTAATGACAACATGGCGCCCCTTCAGCCGCACACCGACACCCCCGCCGCTTCGTAAACGTATCGGCCGGCTTCCTGTTTTTTCGTCACATACCCGTTCGCCTCGAGATAATCAAGCTGGCCGATTGTCTCCGACATCGTCAGCATGAGCTGGCGTTCGTAAGCGGTCGGGAACAGCTTTTGACAAACGTCAAACACCGTATGCGGGCGTTCTTTCACCATTTCGAGCACCCGCTCGGCGCGCTGGCGCTGCTTACCCAGCCGCTCGCGAACGAGCGCCGGAATATCGGTCGCATCGTCGCCATGGCCGTTTAGCGAGCGAACGATATCGTATTGCAGCATTTTTTGCAGCGACTCGTTGTATTGCAACAACGGTTTCGGCCGTCCCGTCTCCCCTTCCGCCGGCGGCTCCATCATTGGATTCGGGGAAATATGAACAAGCAAATGATCGCCGCCGATCAGCAATCCGTCCGCCTCGCGGTAGAGGGCGATATGGCTTTGCGCATGCCCCGGCGTTTCGATGACCTGCCACCCGGGCATCCCCGGCACCGCGTCCCCTTCCGTCACCATGATGTCAAGCCCGCGCCGGCTTGCGTAGCGAAGCGATCCGCCTTCTTTGGACAGCTGACTGAACAAACGGCGGTCGACGCCGCATTCCGTAAAAAATTCCTGAAAAAATTGGACGTACCGCTCCATAAACGAACGTTCGCGGCGCAAAAACGGATCCGCTTTCGGATGGCCGATGATCGGCGCATGCGGAAAATAATCAAGCAAGCCGACATGATCCGGATGATGGTGAGTAATGACGATTTGTTCAATATCCTCTGGCGCATAACCGACCTCGCCAAGCTGCTTTACAAACATCTGCCACGCTTCCTCTGTTTTCACTCCGGCATCGACCAGTGTCAACCGATCGCCGGCGATCACGTACATATGCACATCGCCGACCGGAAACGGCGTCGGCACCGTGATCCGATACACTCGTTCCTCGTTCATTGCGTTCCCTTCTTTCCTCAAGTTCATGAACCATCCCGTTCGAACCGTTTCATCAGTCAAAATGAATAGTTATTCATTATATTTTATTTTACAGTTTACACCGATTTCATCCATTTGTCATGCCTTTTTCTTCCGCACGACGAAATTGCAAAAAAATTCGCTCTCCTCTCTTGACAACAGCGCCTGTCCCGCGGCATAATGACTAATAACATCACGGATACGGCAAACCGGCGATGAACAGGGCCAGTAAACCGCAAACGGCACCAGAGAGCGAAGCCCGCGGCTGGAAGGCTTTGCGGCCCTCTTTGCGGTTGAACCTACCCTAGGAGCTGTTAGGCCAACCTAAACGCCTCCCCGGCGTTATCGGGGCAGAGTCGGGTCTGTTTGGCGCTTGGGCCAAATCGGGCCAAAAAAGGTGGTACCGCGGAAACGAAGGTTTTCCGTCCTTTTGCAGGACGGGAAACCTTTTTCTTTTGGATGGATACACCAAGGCAAGGAGGAGTGGAATGATGAACAACGAACGAACGATCGCGCTCATCGGCGCCGGCTCGATGGCGGAAGCGCTCATCGCCGGCATGACGAAAGCGTTTTGCCATCCGGCGCACATTGTCGTCGCCAACCGACAAAACCGCGCTCGGCTCGAGGAGCTGGCGCGCCAATACGGTGTTTGCACGGCGAGTTGCGCGCAAGAAGCCGTCAAACAAGCGGATATCGTCATTTTGGCGATGAAGCCGAAAGATGTCGTCGAAGCGATGAACGCCATCGCACCGACCCTCCGCGCCCATCAGCTCATTCTTTCACTGCTCGCCGGCATCACGACCGAGACGATCGAACGGCTCGCCGGACGCAACATCCCTGTCGTGCGCGCCATGCCAAACACATCCGCCGCCGTCGGCTTATCGGCGACCGCGATCGCCGGCGGCCGCTTCGCCGCGAAAGAACATCTTGAGGTCGCCAAACAGCTGTTTGAAACGGTCGGCATCGTCGCTGTTGTGCCGGAGAAGGACTTGCATGCGGTCACCGGCCTGTCCGGAAGCGGTCCGGCGTATGTGTATTACTTGGTCGAAGCGATGGAAAAAGCGGCGGCCGACATCGGCCTTGAGCGAGATGTCGCCAAACGGCTCATTTTGCAAACGATCATCGGCGCAGCCGAGATGCTAAAAGCGTCCGACAAGCACCCATCCGTCCTGCGCCGTGAAGTCACGAGCCCAGGCGGCACGACCGAAGCCGGCATTGGCGTGCTTGAGCAATACCGGTTCCAAGAAGCGGTCATCGCCTGCATCCGCCGGGCGACGGCCCGCTCCGAAGAGCTCGGCAGCGCTCTTCTCGCTGCCATCGCCGAAGCGTAAAGAGCGGACCTCCGGAGCGCGCCGCTCCTTTTCCCGCCTAGCCCGAACACGGCGACAATCCGTTTTATTTTGTTTTTGATAAGCAGCGTGCTATCATTCAGTAATGAACCATTCATTGGCCTAGAAAGGAGCTGCTTGTCATGAACACGATGCTGTTTTCGCCGTATACAATCCGCGGGCTGACGCTGAAAAACCGAATTGTCATGTCGCCGATGTGCATGTATTCGTGCGACACGAAAGACGGCGCCGTACGCACGTGGCATAAAATCCACTACCCGGCTCGCGCTGTCGGCCAAGTCGGCTTGATTATCGTTGAAGCGACCGGCGTGACGCCGCAAGGCCGCATTTCTGAACGCGACTTAGGCATTTGGAGCGATGACCATATCGCCGGGCTTCGCGAACTCGTTGGGCTTGTGAAAGAGCATGGAGCGGCCATCGGCATCCAGCTTGCCCATGCGGGGAGAAAATCGCAAGTGCCGGGAGAGATCATCGCTCCGTCAGCCGTCCCGTTTGATGATTCGTCGCCGACGCCAAAAGAAATGACGAAAGCCGACATTGAAGAAACGGTGCAAGCGTTCCAAAACGGCGCACGGCGCGCGAAGGAAGCCGGCTTTGACGTCATCGAAATCCATGCCGCCCACGGCTACCTCATTAACGAATTTTTATCGCCGCTCTCCAACCGGCGCCAAGACGAGTACGGCGGCTCTCCGGAAAACCGTTACCGTTTCTTGGGCGACGTGATCGACGCTGTCCGCGAGGTGTGGGACGGACCGCTTTTTGTCCGCATCTCGGCGTCCGACTACCATCCGGACGGGCTGACGGCCAAAGACTATGTCCCATACGCCAAGCGGATGAAAGAACAAGGAGTCGACCTCGTCGATGTCAGCTCCGGCGCCGTCGTGCCGGCGCGCATGAACGTCTATCCCGGCTACCAAGTGCCGTTTGCCGAACTGATCCGCCGTGAAGCGGACATCCCGACCGGCGCTGTCGGCCTCATTACGTCCGGCTGGCAAGCGGAAGAAATTTTGCAAAACGGCCGCGCCGATCTCGTTTTTTTGGGGCGCGAGCTGCTGCGCAACCCGTATTGGCCATACGCCGCGGCGAGAGAGCTGGGCGCAAAAATCACGGCGCCAGTCCAATACGAGCGCGGCTGGCGGTTTTAACCGCGCGGGATCGAAAACGAGGCGAAATCAGCGGCGAGCTCGGTATTCGGAAACACGCTGCGCGCCTCGGCAACGAGCTGCAACGCCGCCGCACCTTGGTAGCGAGAGCTGATATGGGTTAAAATGAGCCGCTTCGCCCCGGCCCGCCTCGCCACCTCGGCTGCGTCTGTGGCCGTGGAATGGAAATAGTCATGGGCCAGCCGCTGTTCCGCCGCGGCAAACGTCGCCTCGTGGACGATGACATCGGCATCGCGGGCGAGTTCAATCGCCGCTTCGCAAAAACGGGTGTCGCCCAACACGGCGACGATTCTCCCCTTTTGCGGCGGGCCGACAAACTCGCGCCCGTCAAGCACAGTGCCGTCAGCGAGCACGACCGTTTTTCCTTGCTTGATCTCTTGATAAATCGGGCCGGGGCGGACGCCGAGTGCTTGCAATCGCTCGACCAACAGCGGGCCGGGCAAATCTTTTTCAACGACGCGGAAACCGTATGACGTCATGCCATGGTCGAGACGCTTGGCAATGACGGTAAATCGGTCGTCGTCAAAAATGACGCCCTCATCGATCTCAACAATGTTCAGTTCATACCGGAGCTTTGTCCCGCTGACGGCAAGGGCCGTTTCGACAAACGCGCGCAGACCGCTCGGGCCAAAGACTGTAAGCGGCGTCTCGCCGCTTTGAAACGAACGGCTGCCTAGCAGTCCAGGCAAGCCGAACAAATGGTCGCCATGCAAGTGAGTAATAAAAATATGCTCGATGCGGCGCGGGCGAATGGCGGTATGCAAAATTTGATGCTGCGTCGCTTCGCCGCAGTCAAACAGCCATGTCGCCCCGCGTTCGCCAAGCAGCTGCAGGGCCACGGACGATACGTTGCGCTCTTTGGCCGGCACGCCGGCACCCGTGCCTAAAAACAACAGTTCCAACGCGCTTCACTCCTTTTTCTCGCTCAACATTGCCTGTTGTTAGCGTACCAATGTCGGAACGGCTTTTCAACTTTCTTTTGCGCTCAAAAACGCCGGGTTGGCGCCCGGCTCTTTCATGAACATAAACGCTTTCCCGCCGGAAAGCAACAAAGTGTTTGCGTTCCGACCGGCAAACCTCTACAATGGTTTCATTGAAGAGACAAATTTGGCTAAAGCGAGGTACATACGGTGGACAACATGAATCCGAAATCGATCATCGTCATTTTCGGAGCGACGGGAGATTTGGCGAAACGGAAACTGTTTCCGTCCCTTTACCGCCTGTATGAAAAAGGGCATTTGAACGAGCAATTCGCTGTCGTCGGCGTCGCGCGCCGCCCGTTGTCGGCCGACGAGTTCCGGAACTATGTGCGCGACTCGGTCGAAACGGCGTTTCACCAAAAGCTCGCCGACGGCCGATTCACCTCCCATTTCTATTACCATCCGTTCGACGTGACGGAAGCCGAGTCGTACCAGCGCTTAAAGTCGCTCCTTGAACAGCTCGACGGCACATACGAGACCGAAGGCAACCGCATCTTTTACTTGGCGATGGCGCCGGAATTTTTCGGCACCGTTACTTCCCGCTTGCAGTCGGAAGGATTGACGGAAACGCGCGGCTTTAAGCGGCTCGTCATCGAAAAGCCGTTCGGGCACGACTTGGCGAGCGCCGAGAAGCTGAATGACGAGATTCGCCGCGTCTTTTCCGAGCGGGAAATTTACCGGATCGACCATTACCTCGGCAAAGAAATGGTGCAAAACATCGAGGTCATCCGCTTTTCAAACGCCATTTTCGAGCCGCTTTGGAACAACCGGTTCATCGCCAACATTCAAATCACATCGAGCGAAACGCTCGGCGTCGAAGACCGCGGCCGCTACTACGACCATTCCGGGGCGCTGCGCGACATGGTGCAAAACCATATGCTGCAAATGGTCGCTCTTTTGGCGATGGAACCGCCGATTAAATTGACGACCGATGACATCCGCCATGAAAAAGTGAAAGTGTTGCGCGCCTTGCGCCCGATTGCGCACGATGAAGTCGACCGCTATTTCGTGCGCGGCCAATACGGGCGCGGGGTGATCCACGGCAAAAACGTGCCGGCGTACCGCGAGGAGCCAAACGTCGATCCGGACTCGAACACGGAAACGTTCGTCGCTGGAAAACTCCTGATCGACAACTTCCGTTGGGCCGGCGTGCCGTTTTACATTCGCACCGGCAAACGGATGGCGGAAAAATCGACGAAAATCGTCGTCCAATTTAAAGATGTACCGATGAACTTGTATTACCGGACGAATGAGACGATCGCCCCGAACTTGCTCGTCATCCACATCCAGCCGGACGAAGGGATCACCCTTCATTTAAACGGCAAAAAAACCGGGGAATCGACGACCATAACAGCTCCATTTCAACTCGACTATTGCAACAACTGCATCGACGGGATCAACACGCCGGAAGCATACGAAAAGCTGCTGTACGACTGCATGCGCGGCGATGCGACAAACTTCACCCATTGGGATGAGGTAGCAGCGTCATGGCAGTTTGTCGACCCGATTTCTGAGGTGTGGGCGAACACAAAAGCTGCCGACTTTCCGAACTACGCGGCTGGCTCCATGGGCCCGGCGGCTGCGGACGAGCTGCTCAAAAAAGACGGCTTCCACTGGTGGCCGATCGAGCATCCGCGTTCGTAAAGACGCGATGGCCCGCCTGTTGCGCCCATCGCGTCCTCTTTGACAAACCAACATGGGGCGCTTGCCCCTTTATCCCTCATGCAAAGGAGCGAATGAACGATGAAGGTGTATGACGTCACCGCCCCGATTTACGAAGGCATGCCGGTATACAAAAACAAACCGGAAAAACAGCCGAAACGCACCACCGTCACAAACGGCTATGTGACCGAATCGCGCATTGACATGGACGTGCACACCGGCACGCACATTGACGCGCCCCTCCATATGGTCGAAGGCGGGGCGACGTTTGAAACGATTCCATTGAACGACCTCGTCGGCCCGTGCAAGCTGTTCGATTTGACGCATGTCAACGACCGGATCACGAAAGACGATATCGCCCACCTTGACATTCAAGAAGGCGACTTCGTTTTGTTCAAAACGAAAAATTCGTTTGAGGATGCGTTCCATTTCGAGTTTATTTTCGTCGCCGAAGACGCGGCCCGTTATTTGGCCGGCAAACGGATCCGCGGCGTCGGCATCGACGCCCTTGGCATCGAGCGGGCGCAAGAAGGCCACCCAACCCATAAAACGCTGTTTGGCGCCGGTGTCATCGTCATCGAAGGGCTGCGGCTGAAAGACGTCCCCGAAGGCCGCTATTTCATGGTCGCCGCTCCGCTCAAACTCGTCGGCACCGACGCCGCCCCGGCGCGCGTCTTGCTGTTTGACCGCGAGCCGTGAAAACAGCTGGTCCCTTGATGGGACCGGCTTTTTTATCATTCCAAACCGAGAAGCCCCCCTCTTCCACGCATGAGCGTAGGTAGGAGAGCGTTCAACGTCCATTCTCATCATTGTTGTTGTCCCCCACACAACTTCTTACTACACCAAAAATAATATGATTTTCAATGATTGATTAAACATACAAATAAGACATATAATAAAAGTAAGTATGAAAAGTGTTTAGGAAGGAGCGAAACGCACCAATGGAGAAAATGAATGTTTCGGATCAACCATCGCCGATCGTCATGAAAGCGACAAGCAAGCTGTCCAGCCGAGGGCAAGTGGTCATTCCTGCTGAAATCCGGAAAACATTAGGCCTCACCGAAGGCGATGATCTGACGTTTATTGTCAACCAAGATGGAGAAATAAAAGTGGAAGTCACGAAGAAATATCGCTTGTCACAATTAATCGGCATTCTCAAAACCAATCAGCCGTTCCGCCCCGTTGAGGAAATCCGAGATGAAGTATATCGTACGATGGGAGCAAAAGAATTGAAAGACGGGGAGGAAAACTAAGTGGCTCGCAAGCTGTGGATTGACACAAATGTCGTGATTCGAATCATGACCGGCCATCCCCAAGAGCTTGCGGAAGAAGTTGGGGACATGTTGCAGAAAGTAGAAGCAGGAGAATTGATTTTGCGCCTTAATCCGCTCGTCGTCGCAGAATGTTGCTGGGTGCTGGCCTCCGTCTATCAAGCATCGCCGTCCGACATTTCCGCCGCCTTATTAAAGTTTACCAACGGGATCGGGATCGAAACAGAGGAAAAAGATGTTGTGCAACAGGCGCTTCGAGATTATGGCGAGAAAAAGGTGGATTTCATTGACGCGTATATCGCCGCTCATGCAAAAGCGAATCCCCCAGAAGATGTCGTTACTTGGGACAAACATTTTAAACGATTGAACATTCGCCACGGTCGCCCTAAAGACTGGTAAAAAGGCGGGGGCTTCCCCGCCTCTTTTGAAACTCGTTCTTGCTTTACAGCTCTTCCCCGTTCGTGCGAATGACGCGCTGGAACCAATAAAAACTTTTTTTCTTATAGCGCTTCAAATCGCGCAAGTTCTCGTCGTCGCGGTTGACGAAAATGACGCCGTAGCGCTTGCGCATCTCCCCTTGCGAGCTTAACAGATCCGTCGCCCCCCACATCAAATAGCCGATCACCTCGACCCCTTCTTCCATGGCCATCTTCATTTGTTCGATATGGCGGCGCAAATAGTCGATCCGCTCATCATCTTCGACCGTGCCGTCCTCATTCAGCTCCTCCTCAAGCCCGATGCCGTTTTCGGTGATGAAAATCGGCATTTCGTAACGGGCGTACACGTCTTTTAAGGCAATCCGCAAACCGATCGGATCGATCGCCCAGCCCCATTTCGTCTTTGGCAAATAGGGATTCGGTTCAAGCCCTTTGATGATCCGCTCATCCTGTTCCTGATGGCGGACGATTTGGCTTTGATAGTAGCTGAACGACAAAAAGTCGACCGTCTGCGAACGGAGCAACTCCTCATCCCCCGCTTCGAGCGGCAGGCAGATTCCTTTTTTCTCAAGCCGGTTGGTCACATAACGCGGATAGGCGCCGCGGGCGAACACATCAAAGAAGAAATCAATGAACAGCTCTTTCGCCTGCACGTTGGCGAGGGCATCTTCCGGCCGGCATGTCGCCGGATACGTCGTCAAATACGTCACCATCCCGCCGATCTTCGCCTCGGGAGCGATTTCGCGCAGCGCCTTCACGGCTTTCGCGTGGGCGATGAACACATTATGACAGACGCGGTAGGCAAACGCTTCCGGGTCTTCGTCTTCCGGGCAGATCGCCCCCCATAAATGCGGTTGTTCGAGCACTAAATTTTGTTCGTTGAACGTCAGCCAATAGTTCACTTTCCCGCGGTAACGCTCAAATATGGTGCGCGCGTACCGCTCAAACAAGTCGACGACTTTCCTTGAAGCAAAGCCGTTGTACGTTTTCGCCAACGCCAGCGGCAAATCAAAATGGTACAGCGTAATGACCGGCTCGATGCCGTTCGCTCTCAATTCATCAAACACGGCGTCATAAAACGCCAAGCCCGCTTCATTCGGCTCCCCTTCCCCGTCCGGAAAAATGCGCGTCCAAGCGATGCTCGTCCGGTAGGCGGTAAAGCCGAGCTCCTTGAACAAAGCGATGTCTTCTTTGTAGCGATGGTAAAAATCGACCGCCACTTTCCAATCGGAATGCCCTTTTGGAATCGGGCGCGCATCAACGATCGACAGCCCTTTGCCGCCTTCGTTCCACGCCCCTTCCGTCTGAAACGACGTCACCGCCCCGCCCCATAAAAAGTCGTCGGGGATGATCGATTTTCGTTGTGATGGCACGGCAAATCCCTCCTATGTGCGAACGGACAATGATTCGCTGATTCGAAAACATAGCACGTTGACTTTCAGGCGTTATTTTCATTATGACATAGTTGCTTTTTTCAGAACAAGCCAGGAAAAGGGGCAAGATCGGTCAAAACATGGCAGGTGATAAAATAGGGATGCTCCCCTTTAGGACATCCCTTTACCTGCACGGCAAAATGAGTACCACTATAACTATTTGAAATTGTGTTTTACACTTCTCAGCCACGTATTGTAGAGAATTGTTTTGACACTCCACACGCCTAAAGGGCGTGGGATTCTTGGGTCGTTTGCGCCCTCATCCATTTCTGGTTCGGACAACGCCCAAGTTCGGGGGTGTGTCATCACCCCGTCCCATCGGGTTAAGATGTACCCCAATGGGCGGCGCACCTGTGACCAGTGCGCTAGGTTCGGCGCTCAAGCCCGAAATCGCTTTGGCGATGTTGATGGCGCCATTCAAGTCGGCATGAATCGTATATCCGCATTTTTTGCATTGGAAGTGGATGCCGTTTCGGTTCGCTTTCTCCCGATGCCCGCATCGGCATGTTTGGCTTGTATAGGTCGGCTTCACCCACTCCACCCGAATGCCCGCCATTTCCGCTTTATAGGCAATCATCGTTTGCAGTTGATGAAACGCCCAAGAGTGAAGGCTTCGTCCTGCTTCTTTGGCCGATGTTGCCCGCTTTCGAATCCCCGTCAACTCTTCCATGCGAATCACGCCAACACCGTTGGCGAGGGCAAAACGGACGATTTGACGGCTGATTTTATGGTTTATATCCTTCATCCAGCGGGACTCTTTACGGCCGATTTTGCGAATCATATGGAGCTTCTTGGCTTTGCCCAACTTTCGACGCAAAGCCGCATATCGTCGGCGAATGAAAGCGCATTGGCTGCCCTTGAAAAACAACGATTTCGTTCCAACGCTGGCAACGGCAATATAGCGAAGTCCCAAATCAACGCCCATTGCCTTGGTTTCTTCCCGTTGTTGGACTTCAACTGTGATCGCAACAGCCAAGCACCATTTCTTTCTCTTTTTGTAGAGCTTGGCTGCCCCTTGTTTGACGGTTCCATCGAGCAGCCGATTCAGCCATGCTTCTTGATAGGGRCGCGTGACCACYGGCACGCCAATTCGCTTCTCCAGTGTGGGGAATGAAACGGTGTAGAACTCTCCTTTCTTTTCAACCTTTACGTTTTGATTGTTAAAGCAACACCATAATGTTCGAAACTTCTTTGTTTTCTGGTTTTTCTTTTGGGACTTCACTTCTCGAATCGTCTGATTCGCGACGGCAGAAGGAAACYGCTGCGACGAAAACTCTTTAAATAGTTTGCTCGTCGCTTGATTCAGCTCGGGATGATTCAACAGCCAATTCGCAAACGCTGTATTCACTTCTGTCATCCGTTCATACATGTCTTGTTTGACTTTCGTTGGTTTGTGCAGTTCCAGCCTTAGTGTGATSGTSGGCATGGATTCACCCCCTTTTCTTTTGAGATTCCACATAGCGTTTTATTGTTTCACTTGATACATTCTCTGCTGTACTAACGAAGAAAGAGCGTGTCCAAAGACTAGGCAAATGAGACAAGTGTTTAAATTCCTGTCTTAATCGTCTGGAAGTCACTCCTTTCACTCTTGCCATAATATCTGATGGAGAATCAGAAGGGAGGCAATTCAAGAACAAATGGCAATGATCAGGCATCACTTCCATAGCAAGGATGACCCAATCATTCTCTTGGCAAATTTCTTCTACTAACTGCTTGAATCGCTCTTCCACTCTGCCTACTAACACCTTTCTTCGATAACGCGGACAGAAAACAAAATGATAGTTAATCAAAGATACAGTTGTTTTCGTTCTTCGATATTCTTGTTCCATATTATTAATTGTATCAGTTTAATGGTTATACTGCAACACTTAAAGATAAAAATGGTTGCTCTAAGTAATCCTATTAAGGGATTACCGAGCAACGCCGTCTTTCATCCCACGATTGAAACCGTGGGCTTTCAGACGGCTTTTTCTGTAAGCCGAGCGCAAGGAGGAGCGGTCCGCTCCGCCTTGCGCGGCGGCGGATTCTCGTTTCCGCTGTATGGTCGATCAAGATGTTTCAGTCTTCCCGTTTGGCGTTCATGGGACGAAATGATCCGAATGAGTTTTTGGCCATGTGGATGCTATTCATATAAGATTTTTCCCGATTTCCTCATCCAACTTCGATGCACTTGCCATTCTCCTTCGGCTGTATTCTCCATAACTGCCCGCAGCTGACGAATTCATCCGTGACAAACATAAGAGCGAGAAAGCCCATTCCTTTAGGTGTGTGGAATGTCAAATTCGTCAGCTGCATCGTCTTCTTCTCCTCTCTCCGCTTTATGAAACGGACCGGAGATGTGGGGCTGGCCGAACTTGTCGAACCGTTTTCCTTTCCTGAAAAATTTGTCGTTATTTCCCTGGGAATGTTGTCGAAACGCATGATCGCTCGCCTCCATGGCTCCTGGCGAATCTTTGCTGGCGTCATGTTTCGCCGCATTCATTTCTTTCGAAGGCCGATATGTCGTGAAAAAGACGGTCAAACTCACATTTCGCACCCTGAATAAAAATTCAAAATAAGCCTGATTTGAGTGAATAAAAATTAGTTATTTTACAATATTTGTATAAAAATTTATTTTTATGCGAATATTTTGGTTATTTTTTGTATATTATGCAAAGGTTGCGAAATATGAGGTCAAACCACATCCTTATTCCATTTGGAAAGGCCTTTTCATCTCCACTTTCTTTTCTGATCGAATGCTGCCGTTTTGTGCATGGCGTCCATTTTTTATCACCTTTCTAACTTTTTAAGAAAAAGAATGCCGTCAGATCGCTCTTCCTGTACCTTTATGCGCTTCAAGCCTCTCAACTTGGGGAGAGGGTGTTTTCCATGGCGTTTTTGCCGCGTCATCTGCTCTTTTTGCCTCCCAGCTAGGGAACGTGCTTTTCATACTTTCAAAAGGAGTGATGCTTCTTGTGCATCCAACGACCATCTTGTGTTCCACACCTCGTTTCATGGTTGAACGGCCAGCGCCTCCCACGCGAACAACTGCCGTTTTCTGATGAAGAAATCAAAGCCGCGGTGCAAGCCAGTTGGGTTCACGAACAGCCCGGCCTCATCAAAACATCAAGCGGCTGGCGCTGTATGCGCTGCGGGAATGAAGACGCGCGTCTTTTTGCATCGTTTCCATGCGCCCGCTGTGGGACGGATTGCTGCTATTGCCGCAAATGTTTGACGATGGGTCGCATCAGCTCCTGCACCCGCCTTGTGCACGTGACGATGTCGCTTCCGTCCGAGCGGCACGAGGCGCCGCTTGTTTGGGATGGGACGCTGTCCGCCGCTCAGGAGGATGCCGCTATGGCTGTCAAACAGGCAGTGCTCGATCGAAGCGAACTGCTCGTTTGGGCCGTATGCGGCGCAGGGAAAACCGAGATTTTGTTTCCCGCCATCGCCGCCGCGCTCGAGAAGGGCTGGCGCGTTGGTCTCGCCACACCACGGACCGATGTCGTCCGCGAGCTCGCTCCCCGCTTTCGCCAGGCGTTCCCGCGCGTTCCGCTCGCTGTTTGGCACGGCGGAAGCGAAGAGCGCGGGCGGATCGCTTCCTTGGTCCTCTCAACCACCCACCAGTTGCTGCGGGCTTACCGCGTCTTTGACGTCATGATCGTGGATGAAGTCGATGCCTTTCCATATTCAGCTGAGCCGATGCTCGAATACGCCGTCAGTCAAGCGCGGAAAGAACAGTCGAGCCTCATTTATTTAACCGCCACTCCATCCCGCGCTTGGCAGCTTGACATTGCGCGCGGCAAGCGGCAAGCCGCCGTCATCCCCGCCCGCTACCACGGCCATCCGCTTCCCGTCCCCGTGTTCGAATGGTGCGGCAATTGGCGCAAACGGTTAGAGCGCGGCCGCTTGCCCGAAAACGTCCTTGCGTGGGTTCTCCATCGTTTGGCGCAGGGAAAACAGGCGTTTTTGTTCGTTCCTCATATCGATGAGCTTGAAGCTGTCACCCGCCTCTTGCAGCGCGTCGATCCCCGCATCGTCGGCGTTCATGCCGAAGCCCCAGACAGAGCCGAGCACGTTCAGGCATTTCGCGATGGGCGCGTGCCGCTGTTGGTGACAACGACGATCCTTGAACGGGGAGTGACGGTGCCGAACATCGATGTCGCTGTTCTCGGCGCCGAAGACCGCATCTTCACGGAAAGCGCTCTCGTGCAAATCGCCGGCCGCGTTGGCCGCCACGCCGCATTTCCGGATGGCGATGTCCGCTTTTTCCATCACGGGAAAACGAACGAGATGGTGCGGGCGCGCCGCCATATCCTCCGGATGAATGAAGAAGCGAAGAAAAGGGGGCTGTTGCGCCCATGAACTGCCTTCTTTGCCATTCTCCGTACAACCCGATCGCGAGCTGGCGCCAGCTTCTTTTCCTCGAAGACCTTGACGTCCTTTGCCCGCGCTGCCGCGGGTTGTTCAAACTCATTGACGGCCGCCTTTGCGAGATGTGCGGCCGCCCGCTTGAGGAAGCCAAGCCATCGCTGTGCGCCGACTGCCTACGGTGGCAGGAAGATGAACAGTGGGGGAGGGTGCTCGTGAAAAACCGATCCGTGTATATATACAACGACTGGATGAAAGAAGTCGTCGCCTTATGGAAATTCCGCGGCGACTATGTCATCGTCGAGGCATTCCGCCGTCCGTTTTCCCAAGCGTTTCGCCGACATTTCGGCCGCGATTGGCACATCGTCCCGATCCCGCTGAGCCCCGAACGGCTGTATGAGCGCGGCTTCAACCAAGCGGAAGCGCTCGCCCGCCTGCTTCCGTTTCCGTGTTTTCCTTGGCTTTCTCGCAAGCATTCCGAAAAACAATCGAAAAAATCGCGCCGCGAGCGGCTGGAGACCGACAACCCGTTTTTTCTCTCCGGCCATCCGCCGATAAATGGGAAGCGAATCGTTCTCATCGATGACATTTACACGACGGGCATCACCGTCCGCCACGCCGCCCGCGTCTTGCTTGAGGCGGGGGCGGCCGAGGTGGGGGCGTTGACGCTCATTCGCGCGTAACAGTGTAAACATTGGAAGCCTACGTGCCGATATAAACAGTAGGAGAACAAAGAGCGAGGAAGAATAATGATGCGTATTCGTCACGATCAACTATCCAATGAGATCGCCGCACCGGCTGTTTCATTGCAGCCGGGGAGCGTGCAGATGGCGGTAATGAAAGAAAGGTTCAACGATCAAGAGGCCGTGGTCGCCATCGGCCAACAGGATGTACGCGTCCGCTTTGTGGATGGCGTCCCAAGCGACCGTTCGTTTATGGTGCGGCTTGTGAAGCAAGAAGGTGGAACTTGGATGGCGCAAGCGGTGCCACTATCGTCTATAGGGCGGTTTCTGCCATCTTCGTTGGACGATGGAATCGATTCATGGCTGTCGGCCCGTGGCATTCGCCTGACCGAAAAGGAAAAAGAAGCCGTTCGTCGTTTTTGGGAGACGGAAGGCGGCTCGATAAAGCAAAAACAGGAAACCGTCGCTGCTTTGGCGGCGAAACAGCTCGAGGTGACCGAGACGCATTTGCGCCTAGCGCATGAAGCGCTCCATGGCCCGCCGCTCGGAGACCTGTTGGCGCCGTTGCTGACGAAAACGGAACCGGAAGAAACCCATGAAGCAAAAGCGGCGCCTGTTCGTGAACAAACGGAGCGATTGGAAGGTTCGCGCGCGTATGCGGTTGCATCGGAGCTGGTTCTTCCGACGGCAGAGGCCCGGACGTTTGCCGTGACGGTAGTGACGGAAAAAATGGTGCAACTCGTGCACGATTTTCGTGTTTGGCAGCGTGATATGGTCCGTCAGCTCGAACAATTTGCGCATGCCGCTGCCCACCAGGCGACAGAGCGGGCCAAGCCGCTTGTTGAGTCGCTCATTCATTCACTCGACCGCATGCTGTTGCACGGGGAATGGTTGTTGTTTACTGACATGAAAACGGAAACGAAGTTGCTTGAGGCGGGGGCGAAATTGGCAGAAGCGAAACGCGGCCTTGCTGAAGGAAAGACGGACGAAGCCGCCAAGACGGCGCGTGAAGTGAAAGCGTTGTTGGAGTCACTCCGCTTTCAGCCATCTGAACAAAAAGTACAGCGGTTTTTCATGGAATCGGAAGCGTGGCAGGGCGCCGAGCCGCGCGAGCAGCGGCTGTCGCGCCTTCTGAAACATGTGGCCCAAGCGCCCAACGATGGCGCATTATCGGCGAGAGGAGTCTTTGAATCGCTGCGCCGCCTCGGCTTTTTCCATGAACAAGAGACCGCCCGTGCGCTCTTGAGCGGAGAGCGATTACAGCCGGTCGAGAATTTGAAGGCGATGCTGCTGTCATGGGTTGAGGAAGGAACGGCTCCCGCGCAGGCGGAACGGCTGTTAATCAGTCTTACCGGCCAACAGCTGCTCAGTAAATTTGTTGCTGACGGACACACTCAAACCGTGTTGTACCAGTGGCCGCTCCCGTTTCATGGTGGGATGGCCACCGTGCATGTGCACGTCAACGCCCGCAACGATGGCGGCCAACTCGATTGGCAAAACTGCCGCCTATACTTTTTGTTGGACACAAATCAAGGCAAAGTCGGCATTTCCTTGCAGGCGGTCGAACGACAGCTGTCCTTGACGGTGGAAACGGAGCATGAGCGGTTGGCGGCGGTGTTGCAGTCATGTGCAGCGACAGTCAAAGACCATTTGGAACAGATCGGCTATCGGGTGCAACGCCTCACCTTCCAACCAATGAACGCCCAAGGCCAAGAGCCAGGGGCGACAGACAGAGCGAAGACGGAAAACGAAACGAGCCGGTGGGAGTGGACGATATGAACGGCCATCGTTACGTCCCTGTTTTCACATCGTATGAGCAACATCTTGGCCGACAGCCGCGGCAGCTTGCTGAAGAGGTGGCTGACAAGGCGGGGCGGGCGGGCATTCCGCTGCCCCGTGACCGGGAGTTGCTGAAACAGCTGGCCGATCCAGTGCCGCGCGTCCCGCCGCAGCTTTACGCTGTGATCGGGGAAGTTTTAAAATGGATTCAGAAGCTTGATGAACAAGACGGTAGGAGCGAAGAAGATGGAGATCAATAAAATTGTCAACACCTCATCGGTTCCAGCCGGCAAAAAAGCGGCGGCTTCTTTGTCGCCATCCGTATCCTTTGCCGAGCTGGCCGCCAGTCAGCGGGAAAAGCTGCGAAACGAGCGGCTGAGGCAGCTGGCGGATGAAATCGAACAGCAAGGAAAAAAACTGGCCGAATCGCGGACGGTTGACGATTTGCGGCGGTATAAACAGCTCGTCAAGCAATTGCTCGATGAAGCCGTGAACCACGGGTTGAAACTGACGGAGCAGTACGGGTTTCATTGGAGCGGCCGCTCCCGCGTCTATCATATCGTCAAAACAGTCGACCAAAAACTGTTGGACGTCACGAACGCGGTGCTCGAGCAAGAACGGCCGAGGATTGATTTGTTGCAGGCGTTGGGGGAAATTCAAGGACTGATTGTCAATTTGTATACGTAATGGGCACATTGGGAGGGGAGAATGATGAACTTAGAAAATTGCCCGGTTTGCGGCCGTCTGTTTGTCCGCTCGCCGTTTCGCGATATTTGCCCGTCTTGTTATGAAGAAGAAGAGCGGCAATTTCAAATCGTGGCTCAATTTTTGCGACGCCGTGAAAATCGGCTGGCGACGATGGAGCAAATTGTCGAGGCGACAGGGGTGCCTGAAGCGTTGCTGATCAAATTCATCAAAAGCGGCCGCTTAACCTTGGCGCAGTTGCCGAATTTAGGCTATCCGTGCGACCGCTGCGGCAAGCTGATCCGCGAAGGCAGAATGTGCGCCGACTGTTCCAAAGATTTGCAAGGGCAGCTGGAAATGGTGAAAAAAGAAGAAGAACAGAAGAAAAAACAGGTGTTTCGCACGTATTACACCGACAAAGAGCGAAATGGCCGCTAAACAAATGAACGGATTGACCGATAATAGTAGTAAGACAACAACGTGCGGAACGGATAGGAGGAATCGCAGTGAGAATCGATAACCGGTTTTCGATTGGCGTTCATCCGTACCGTCAGTACTCGGGCGCCCCACAAGGAAAAACAGGGCAAACCGGGCGGCGGGATCGCGTCGAAATTTCCGAGGCGGCAAAAGAGCTGCAACAACGCTCCACTTGGGCCGCCGAGCGGGAAGAGAAAGTGCGCCGGTTGAAAGAACAAATCGACAACGGAACGTATCAGATCGATGCCCGCGCCATTGCGGAGAAACTATACAAGTTCTATAAGGGCGATGGCCAATGAACACAAGGTTAGAGAATCGCCGAACCGATGATGAACAGCGTGCGCCGGCGCTGCAGCTGATGGCGCTCCTTGACCGGCACTTGGCGTTGCACCGGCATTTGCTTCAATTGGCCTATCAAAAAACGGACGTATTAAAACGAGGCGATACGGACGTTTTAATGTCGCTGATCCGCCAGGAACAAACCGATATCGCCGCCATCCAGCAGCTCGAGCGCGAGCGGGCACAACTCGTTGCCGCATGGTCTGACGATGGGAATCCGCCATCATTAGCGGATTGCCTGCCGAAAATAGGCGGGGAGGAGCGGCAAAAAGTCGAACAGTTGGCGAGCGAGTTGCTTGCCGTGATCAACGAGCTCCAGGCGGTCAACGAGCTGAATGGGCAGCTCATCCGCCAGTCGCTGCAATGGGTGACGCTGATGTTGGACCAATTGATGCCGCAGCCGCCCAACGTGAACTATACCGCGCCAAACCAATCAACGGGACAATATGGACGAAGCCGTTCGCTCTTTGATTCCAAAGCATAGCAGCGCAAGTCACTGACGGAAAATAAGGAGAGATCGATCCATCCAACAGCCGTCAAAACGAAACAGAGCCGCTAGGCAGAAAACAGCGGACAATCATTAGAAGATGAAAAGGAGGGGCACGATGGGATCGACGTTTCACGGGCTTGAAGTCGCCAAGCGCGGCATGGCCGTGCAGCAAATGGCGCTATACACGACCGGCCATAACATTGCCAACGCCAACACGCCCGGCTATTCGCGCCAGCGCGTCAATTTTGTCCAAAGCGAGCCGTACCCGCCGGCGTCCCTCAATCGCCCGCAAATTCCAGGACAGATGGGGACGGGGGTCGAGGCGGGCTCGATTGAGCGGGTGCGCGACCGCTTTTTTGACTGGCAATACCGCGGGGAAAACAACAAGCTTGGCTATTGGCAAGCCCAAGCCGATGCGTTAAAGAAAATGGAAGACATTATGAACGAACCGTCCGACAGCGGTTTATCCAAAACGATGGATCAATTTTGGCAGGCGCTCCAAGACTTGAGCGCAAACCCGGAAAATACAGGGGCCCGCTCGGTCGTACGCCAGCGCGGGTTGGCCGTTGTGGAGACGTTTCATTATTTGGCCGATTCGTTAACATCCATTCAAAACGATCTCGCCAATGAGATTCAAGTGACGGTCAAATCGATCAACTCGATCGCTGAGCAGTTGTATAAAATCAACCAGCAAATCGCCGAAGTCGAGCCCCACGGCTACTTGCCGAACGATTTGTACGATGAGCGCGACCGACTGCTCGATGAACTGTCCGCGCTCGTCAAAATCGAAGTCGAGCCGAAGCCAAGCGGCGGCAATGCGCTGAAAACAGCGGAGGGGTCTTATGATGTATATATTTTGGATGGCAACGGCCAGCGTCAGCTGCTGGTCAATGGCAACCAAGGATACCAGACGCTGTCCGTATCGCCGAGCGCCAGCTCCTCCCCGGAGATGCCGACCGGCCCGCTTACCGGACTTTCGCTTGGAGGCTCTTCCATCCCGTTTGTCGCCTCCGGCAAGTTGAAAGGGTTGATCGAGGCCTACGGATATGATGACGGAAGCGGTGTCAAGGGCATTTATCCCGATATGTTGAAAAAGCTCGATACGCTCGCGTATTCGTTCGCCAAACGGTTTAACGAAGTGCACCAAACAGGGTATACGCTCAGCCCGAGCAACCCGGGAGGGCTGTTTTTCAGCGATTTGACGCAAGTGGACGGGGCAGCGAAAGCGATCCAATTGTCATCCAATATTGATGATTTAAACAACATCGCCGCTTCATCGGCGCCGAACGAACCGGGGAACGGCTTAAACGCCATTCGTCTCGCCAATGTCAAAAACAGCAATTTTGCCAACCTGCAAGATCCGGCGCCGTCGGTCTCGTATCCGATCACAGCGGGCACGCTGCAGGCGTATTACGAAAGCATGATCGGCCAGCTGGCAGTCGACGCCCAACAGGCGAACCGCCTCGTCAACAACTCCGAAGTGCTCCGCCAGTCGGTGGAGGAACGGCGGCAGTCCGTCAGCGGGGTGTCGCTCGATGAGGAAATGACGAACATGATTCGGTTTCAGCACGCCTACAACGCGGCGGCGCGCACGATTACGACGATCGATGAAATGCTCGATAAAATCATTAACGGCATGGGAATTGTCGGAAGGTAGGTGAGTGATGATGCGCGTCACGCAATCGATGTTGACTCAAAATATGTTGCGCAACTTGAGCCAAAGCTATGAACGGCTCGGCAAAATTCAAGACCAGCTGTCCACCGGCAAAAAAATTGCCCGCCCGTCTGACGACCCGGTCGTGGCCATCAAAGGGATGGCGTACCGGACGAACTTAACTGAGGTGGAACAGTTTAAACGCAATTTCTCCGAAGCCCATAACTGGATCGATGCGTCCGACTCGGCGCTTAACGAAGCGACGCAAGTGCTCCAGCGCATTCGCGAGCTCGTCGTCCAGGCAAGCAACGATACGTATGAGCAATCGCAGCGCGGGCATATCGCGAAAGAGATCGATGAGCTAAAAAACCATTTAGTGTCCATTGCCAACACACAAATTGCGGGCAAATACATTTTCAATGGCACGGATACCCTTCGACCGCCGGTCAACTTGGACGACCCAGTGAACAAAGTGTCGACGAACACAGAACAAGTGAAAATCGAGCTGTTAAAAGGCATCCAGCTCCCGGTCAACGTGAATCCGACGCGTGTCTTTACATACAGCGCGACTCCAGGACAAGGGCTATTCAGCGATTTAGAAGCGCTTGTGAATGACTTGGAAGCTGGCAAGAGCGGCCAAGAGCTGAACGGTTATTTATCCTATATTGACAAGCACATCGACAACGTCTTGGCCGAGCGTGCCGAGCTTGGCGCGCGAAGCAACCGCCTTGAGCTGATGGAAGCGCGTGTCGATGAACAGGAAGTCATCGCCCAACAAATTTTGTCGGACAATGAAGACGCCGATATCGAACGGGTCATTACCGATTTGAAAACACAGGAAAGTGTGCACCGCGCCGCCCTCGGCGTCGGCGCCCGCATCATTCAGCCGACGCTGCTCGACTTTTTGCGCTAAGCGGATAGGGGGAGATGACGATGCAGCTGCCGCAGATCCGCTTGCAATCAACGATGGCGAAAATCGCCATCGAAACCGTTCCGGCGAAACTGGAAATCCAACAGCCGCCTGCCGAGTTGGAAATCGAGCAACCTCCGGCCCGACTCACGATCCGTACGACGCCGTCCAAGCTAACGATCGATCAGACAAAAGCGTGGGAAGACATGAACTTAGAACATATCTTCCGCCGCATCGAAAAGTTTGCTGAACAAGGATACAACGATTGGCTTGACGGGCTGGCCCGCGTCTCTCGCCAAGGCGACGAGCTCATGCGCATCGAGGACGGCGGCAACCCGATCGCCGAGCAGGCGAAAGAAAACAGCGAAACGCCGATGTACGAATTCAACATCGGCTGGGTGCCGTCCCCGTTCAGCGTTCACATATCCTATACCCCGGCGGATGTGGATATTCGCTTTGAGACACACAAACCGATCATCCGCGCCCGCACGCATCCGCCGGTTATTCGCTACACGCCGGGCGAGGTGGCGATCCGCCTCGCCCAGCGCCCGTCGCTTCACATTGACGTCGTCATTTGACGAAAATAGGAGGAACAAGGGATGAACATCGACACGAAATACCACGGAACGGTGGCGGTGAACGAGCAGGACATCGTCCACTTTCCCCACGGCTTGCCCGGATTCGCGGACGAGAAGCGGTTCGTCCTTCTTCCGCTCGCCGACACGCCGTTTGTCATCTTGCAGTCGGTGCAGACCCCTGCGCTTGGGTTTGTCCTGATTGAGCCGTTTTCGTACTTTCCAACATACGAATTTGAACTGGATGAAGCGACGGTCGAACAACTTGACATCGAAAGCGAACGCGACGTCGCGGTGTACGTGATCCTCACCGTCGCCGACCCGTTTCACGAGACGACGGCGAACTTGCAGGCGCCCGTTGTCATCAACGCCCGCAAGCGGTTCGGCAAGCAAGTCATCTTGACGAACACAACGTACAAAACAAAACATCGCCTCTTCCCGGAAAAAGTGGCGACGTAAAGGAGGCGGCCCGATGCTTGTCCTAACGCGCAAAATCAAAGAAGCGATCCAAATCGGCGATGACATCGAAATCACCGTCCTCGCCATCCAAGGCGACCAAGTGAAACTCGGCATCAACGCGCCAAAACACATCGACATCCACCGCAAAGAAGTGTATCTTGCCATCCAAGCGGAAAACAACGCCGCCTCCCAAGCGTCCGAAGCCTCGCTCGCTGAACTGACCGCCAAACTGAAACAATGGAACCCCCCGTAAACGGATCAGGCGCCCAAGCGGCGCTTTTTTTTGTCACCATCAACAAAAAATTTAAATTTCCCTATTAAACTTCCAAAAAACGCGCCGATATAAAAAGTGAGCGCGGCATGCGGCGAAAGGCGGCCGACTTTCGCCCTAGCCCCGCCATTCCACAAGGACGTGGAAAAAATCATTTCAAGGAGGAAGAGAACATGAGAATCAACCACAACATCGCGGCGTTGAACACGTATCGCCAACTGACGATCGGTCAAGGCGCCGCAGCGAAAAACATGGAAAAACTGTCTTCCGGTCTGCGCATTAACCGTGCGGGCGATGACGCAGCAGGCTTGGCCATCTCGGAAAAAATGAGAGGGCAAATTCGCGGGTTGGAGATGGCTTCCAAAAACTCCCAGGATGCAATAAGCCTCATCCAAACGGCAGAGGGGGCGTTGAACGAAACGCACTCGATTTTGCAGCGGATGCGGGAGTTGGCGGTTCAAGCGGCGAATGATACGAATAACGCTAATGACCGTACAGCGTTACAAAATGAAATGGACCAGCTGGCAAAAGAGATTAACCGTATTGCTAACAATACACAGTTTAACACGAAAGACTTGTTAAAAGGTGACTTTGCGACAACAGCTTTAACTTTCCAAGTGGGAGCGAATCAGGGACAAGTTATTGCATTGAACATCAATAATATGTCTGCTGCTTCTTTAGGAGTTGCCCTAACTTCTAGTGAAGCAGCAACCGGTTTAGATATTAGCTCTGCGTCTGCTAACTTTGCTAGTGTTATCGTCAGCATTGATGCTGCAATTCAAAAAGTATCTGACGAACGAGCAAAATTAGGTGCATATCAAAACCGTTTGGAACATACAATCAATAACTTAGGAACGTCCGCTGAAAACCTAACTGCTGCGGAATCACGCATACGTGATGTAGATATGGCGAAGGAAATGATGGAGTTTACAAAAAACAATATTCTCATGCAAGCTGCGCAAGCAATGTTGGCACAAGCCAATCAGCAGCCACAAGGAGTCCTACAGTTACTTCGTTAATTGGTTTACTCCTGCCTGTCAGTACGATCTGGCAGGCTTCTTTATAAAAAAGCTGTTTTATTATTTGTGGATTAACAGCTTTTTTATAAAGAACTTATTTTTTGGGAGTGTACAGTTATGAAGCCTTTTCTCTCGTTATGTATGATTGTAAAAAACGAAGAAAGTGTATTACGAAGATGTCTAGATTCAGTTCGGGGCATTGTCGATGAAATTATTATTGTTGATACGGGGTCAACTGATCGAACTAGAGAAATTGCTAGTGAATATACTGATTGGTTATTTGACTATAAATGGAACAATGATTTTGCTGAAGCAAGAAATTACGCCGCTTCTAAAGCGAGTGGAGAATGGATTTTAGTTCTGGATGCGGATGAATACGTTGATCCTTATAATTTAAAACAAGCAATTGAAGAAATTAAACGGCATAATAATCAATTTGATATATACGCTGTTAATATTGTAAACTTTACCGGACAGAATGGTGAGATTACTGTACAACACCAACATTCAAGAATATATAAAAATGATGGCACTATTCAATTTTATCGGGCTATTCATGAACAATTGAGAAAAAAGGATCGACAAGCTAATATAGGCTTAAGTTCTTTAATTATTTATCATTCTGGCTATCTTGTCGATACCGTCAAAACAAAGAATAAATATGAGCGAAATTTACCACTTGTTCAAAAAGAGTTGAATAGATTAACAAACAAAGGATTTGATTACTTTAACCTAGGCAATGAGCTTAAGAGACTTGGAAAGCCAAATGAAGCGTTAGATGCATACATTAGAGCCTATCAAAATAGACAGGAAGCAGTGTATGGTTGGGTGCCATTTTGCTTATGTAATATGGTTGATTGCTTAATGGAGCTTCATCGATATCATGATGCTCTAGACATTATTTATGATGCAGAATATATTTATGAGAATGTTGTTGATTTTGTTTTTTTAAAAGGAGAAATTTACCTGCAACAACATCGCTATGATGATGCAAAAAGTGTATTTATAGAAATTGTATCAAATAAACAACATTATAATGAAGTAGTGCGGAGTGTTGATTGTAGGGAATATTTCCCACACCGGAGATTAGGGAGAATTTACGAACTTGAGGGGAATTATGAGCAATCAGTTGTCCATTATATTAAGGCTCTCAATTTCAACCGTTTTTGTTTAGAATCGTTTATTCGTTTAGTTCAATTATTAAATAAATTCCACTCACAAAAAGAAATTTATGACTTTCTTTCTAAACAATTATTAACAGATAATAAATCGTTTATGCAAAAGATTCTCATTTTTTTTGTGAATCAAGGGTGGTTTGAATTATCACGTTCGCTTGCTCGTGATTACTTTCAAGAGCAACAGATCGTTCACCGGCTTATTGATTTAAAGCAGGATATTATGAACGGTGATGTGAGCAAGTATGAGAATGCAACTGAAATTGACTCTTCTTTGTTCTTGCATGGAGTCCATTTAGGTATTGTAGATTTAGCGGATTTATTAATTATGTATAAACATCTAAATGATAGTTTCGTTAAAAGATGTATTCAAGTCATTATAGCCTCTACTAATATTATGCCTATAGTAGAGCGTTTAGAAACGGGAGATTCTTCTCTTCGGATTGAAGAAGGAGTGTACTTATATGTGTTAGAAAAATCTCTTAAATTTCAAAAACAATCGTTAGTAAGGGAACTTTTAGATATGCGCCATGCCACTGGTAAAGGATTAGAAATTAAAATCGCTAGAATATTTTATGAAGCAGGGTATACAGAAGAAGCAATGTTGTTTTATAGACAAGTAAATAGTGACTGTTGGAGTGCGCAGGATTATGTTCACATTATTGAGAGATTATTATCACAAAGTAAATACCAGGAAGCTTATATAATGTCAAAAGAAGCGCTAAAGAGATTTCAGGATGATTTTCGCTTCTATAAGTATGTAATTTTGCTGGGGGATTCTACAAGTCCCTATTTACAGCAAGTAAAGTTGAATGCGTTTCAACGTTTTCCACAAAGTGAGTGGCTGCGAAAGCATATATCTATATAGATGCAACCAAAACATTTAACATATTCTTGACAGAAAAATCGCTTGTCCATTTTTCGACTGTCGAGGGCAAGCCTGTGGCTTACTCTCGTCACGCCAAAGCGAAAACGCGATCAAATGCCCGGGTAAGAGCTGCAAATGTTAAAGCTTCAAATTGCATCTATATAGAGGGCTGGTGATTTAACGAGAAACGCGGCGGCAAAATGCAGTTTTTCAAATAGACCTCCGTGACGAAAAAATTTCGTCGCCATCGGAAGGATGAAAACAACCTTCTATTCGAATGGTCTCCTTGCAGCTGGGGGCATGAGGTCGTGGTATCTCTGGTACGTCAAAGCCCGACAAATAGACGGACCCCAGCAGTCTCTGGTGTACCACGAAATGTCGTTCCCTTCAAGGGAAGCACGCAGGATAGAATGCTTGAACAAAGGCTGTTGCACCAGCTGCTTTTCAGAACCAAGCAGGGAGGGAGACCGATGCGCGTTTTGTATGAACGTATCTATTCAGCCCAGTACTAGCGAGATTTTCAGAATCCAGCACCAATAGGGCATTCCCAGTATCGAAAATGCCCTAGGAGGAATGGAGAATCGTTTGAAGAGGCTCTCCGCTTAGAAGTCTTTGCAACGATTCCCACACCGGCTTTCCGTGTTTTTGCAGGGTGGAAACGACGCTGCGGATGACACAGAAAGCCTCGGCATCGTCTTCCTGACGAAACGTTCCAGAGATTTTTTGTTTGACTTTCACCATCCGTAAATCGCGTTCGGCTTGGTTATKGTMAAACGGCACKTCTTTCTTTCGCAGGAAGAGAA
>NZ_MVKA01000036.1:0-12053 GCF_002042905.1 Geobacillus sp. LEMMY01 | reverse complement strand
ATATAAAAGTTATACAAAATKGAATATAMGGGTCAAGAAAATTAATATCCTGCGCAAACTTGAGCGGCACAGTCACGCCAGCAATACGCGATTCAACATCAAGCCTAAGAACAGGCTTCTTCGGATCAGCATTAATAGCGGCAAGAACATTATAAAGATCAAAGGGCAAAGAAAAAGGAAATTTCGTCGTGACAAGTTGCTTCCAACGGTTTGCGTGATCCTCCGGCTTTGATTTAGGAAGATCATCACCCGGACTAGGTTCCGGGTTCGGTTCCGGGTTCGGATTCGGATTCGGGTTCGGTTCCGGGTTCGGTTCCGGGTTCGGGTTCGGATTCGGATTCGGGTTCGGTTCCGGGTTCGGGTTCGGATTCGGCTTCGGATCAAGCAATTCATCGGGACGATTCAACGGATCACCGCCCGGCTCTGGATATGGAGCCTCAATCGGAATGACAATCTCAACCTTGTCCGGAAGATCCCCAACTTTTGGATCAGGATCAATCCCAGGCGCAATTAGAGGCACAAGAGGTTGCGGAACTTTAGACACATCCGGAATATCAGATTGAGAAACCGGAATAGCGATCGTAGCTGGACCAGTGTTATATCTCTTGGCCGTAACATTCTTCTTACCAACGTCAGGAGAACTCTTCTCCGGATGAAGATAGTTATAATGCAAAACAGCACTAAAAACATCAGAATATACAGAAGTCACTTCATAGTACCAGGTAAAAGGATACGTATCGACATTCCCATACCCACCGAGAACATCAACATTATAGTTTGGATCATCAGAAACTAAACGCCAATCTGTCCAAGACCGACCATACTTAACGCCACGTGATACAGCCTCAAGACGGTATCCAGGAAAAATTCTCACATAAGTACCTTTCGCAATCGCATTAGAGAGACCCTCCGCATACTTATTTTGTTCATACGCATTTTTAAAAACGTTGTATGCTTCTAAAATAACATCGAGACCAGTCAAAAACAGCGCCGAATCCAAGACAACTTTTCCAAAACCGGGACGCGTCGGGATCGGAATCACTTCCGCATTGTTCAGCGCCCGATCCAGAGCCTCAAGACGTTGCTTTGTTTCGACAGGAGTCGACTGAGACATAAGCTCCTCATACAACTCCATATTCCAGCGTTCACGAGCCCGTTCCATCGCAGATTTATTTGCATACTTCACCATCGACTTTTCAGCGATCCCATACATAATTTTTTCCGCAGTCGACCCGGCGACAATGCGAAGAATCGGAGCGGCCACCGCAGAAGCCTGGAGAGGACGAGAAAAAACTAAAAAAACCAGTGCAAAAACAGAAATAAATATAATTGCTTTTCTCATATTATCGTTTTCACTCCTACAAGAAAAGGTCACTTGAAAAAGTGACCTTATCATCGGCAAGGTTAGCTATCAGCAGTATAACTTAAAACGAAAGTCATACGACAAGACGAAAGAGGAAGGATTAAATGACAATGTGACAAGGGTAACGAGACATGGCTGGGGCGGTCGGCGTTAGCCGATCCGCCAGGCGTGCCTCGTTGCATAGAAATCAAATTAAAAATCAGTTCGCGGCAGATTTGAAAAAACGAATCGCCTTTCGTACGCCCCAAGATAAAGCGAAAACGCCAAGTGCGTACGGGAGAACAGCAAGCATTGTATCCTTAACATCACCAGCAGCAGACTGAAAAGCTGTTGAAATTCCCTCAATTGCGGCGCCCAGAATCATTTTCTCACCTCCTTTCAAAGCTATCTAAAGAGCCTAGAAATACCATAAGACAGCAAATAAAAAAATGTATAAAGAGTAAGAGACACGGAAACACCAATGAAAAAGGCATCAGTGTCAAAATACTTTATCTCCACGGATCGAACACCGCCTTTGCAACCAAAAAACCAACAAAAAGCCCAATTACAATAGACAGCATAGAAAAAAAATCATTGATATAGGGAACAAGACTCTTAGACAGAGTCACAACAACTGGCTTATCCATACGACCGCGCCCCGCTCCGCGCGGGCGGGGCCCCGCAAAGCACCCCTTCCCGCGCGGGCGAGGGGCGCAGACGTGCAATAATACGCTTAACACGACCCCGACTAACACGACGCCTAAGCGAAAAAGATGACCTTACATACTTCATCGCGACAATCACCCAATGGAAACGAATGAGAGATAATCGAAACCCTTAACCCTAGTACGCACACCACGAGAGGTAAAATAATTCTCAAGTATAACATCAGCCTGAAAGGGATACTGGAGCTGTTCCATCGATTTGTAAACATCAAGAGATACGGACGTACGGCGCGGAATATATCCAACACCGTCATGATCCTCATCCAAAACAATAAAGTGGACAGTTGCCCCAATCTTGCGTTCTCCCGTCTCAGCATCAGTAAAATCATAAGGACGAGCACCCAGCACAATGACCTTATCCATTACATACACACTCCCCGAATGTTTTTTCGTCAGACACATTACTTTTAAAAAAATAGTACTAGAAAAATATACATTTTTCTAGTACTTTCTACATCTTTTTATCGACATTTTCCGACAATTTTTTAAGATATTCAGTGACAGCCGCCTCAATAACCTGCTGATATGTTCCCTCCTTCTTAATCATTTCTAAATCCCTTTTCTTTAAACGGATAGTGACACGCTCCTTGACATCAAGAAGATCCAACCTATTGCGTCCCATACTATCATAATAAATTAAAATATAATATAATAAAAGAAGTATATAAAACTATTCAAGAGCGTTCGACCAACCGGACGCTTTTTTTATGTTCAGAAACTCCGCGCGTAAATCAGAATGAGAAAGCGGAGACATGCCGCACTGGACACGATAACGATTAATTTTATCAATGTGAGCATCCGTCAATCTATCCAAACCATCAAGAACGATTCTCTCAAAAACCTCATAGTCAGCTAGCGCCAAAACAACCGCCGACATGGACGGAGACACTTGACGTTCGATCCAGTCAACAGTATCCTCTATCGTCCTATCCGGCGCGACACGGGACAGCGACAGCTTGTCCACCTCGCCAATAAATTTATCCCACCAATCACATATCGGCCAGCGAGACTTGTTCCCATCCGAAACAGGACGACGGAACATAATATACGATGCCAGCACAGATCGCGCCACACGGCCGATCATATCCGCACCATGAGCAACTAGATAAGCAGCCGCTTGTGCTCTCTCATCCCTCATGCGTATCTCTGTCCTTTGCCAAAAATCCACATCAACCTGCTTACCGGCAGACAAGCGCTCAAGACGCTTATCGTACATAATAACACTAATGCGGCTGTCGTCGGAGCCGAACCGCACCGTTTTTGACAAAACCCCACCGTCGGCAAGCTGATAGCCAGAGATCACGCGCGCCTGGCGGAAGCGACTGGTCAACTCCGCCTTTTTCACTTTCTTTTCAACAGTGCCAAGCGAGAAATACCCCTCAAAGTCATCAATAGCCAAATCGACGCGGGTAAAACGACCGCAAAATAAGATCTGACCAAAAAGCACATCCCAGTCCTTGCCGATCCGCTCGTACTCCCGACAACCCTGCCCCGTGATCTCAAGATGCCAACCCATATCCTCCCGACCACCACCATAGAGCGCGATGTGTCCGCTCCGATAATGGAATGTATACCCATATTTTCCAGCGTCGATTTTGCGGAAATCGCCAAAATCAAGACCTATAAACTCAATTATTTCCCGATCACTGAGAGAAGCCGGAAAAGTCGCTTGAACCCAGTCGACACAAGCCCTCAGACCGATCGACGATGTAGATAGTGCCCCCCTATTAGCATACGGGGGCACTAAAAGAGTTTTTTCATTTCCCAAGATGAATCCCCCTCTACGAAATTGGAAAAAAATTTAGTCGCCAAGGGCGGTCGGACGGGGCAGAATGCCGCCGCCGACCGCCCGAGACAGAATTATGCTATGACAATACGCGTCAAGGGGCTTTCGCGGCATATGCTCCCGCGCCGCGCCGGCTGCAAGATCGAGCCGGCGATCCGGCGCGGTCCGCTATTCCACGATCCCCTTGACGCCCTGGCCTGGACGCCTGGAATCATCGCGATCCGGGAGCGTCAAAAGATCCTGAAAAGAATAGCCGCGCTCAGAAGCCTGATATGCAAGACGTATCAGCAACCCAACAATATCAGCACGCGAATAAGAAAGACCATACGCACCGACATTGCGGAGAAACTCATTCTCACGCTCAACAAGCTTATCCAGCATGCCGAGCGTTTCGAGGGAGAGGCGGAAGGATGTCGGTTTAGTCATAACGACACCCCCAGCAGGCGATCGCGCCAGTCAGAATCAGCCGGAGCAGTGATTCGACGACGGCCCAAAAATGCAGTAACATAAGACACGTCGCCCAAGCGATGAGCGATCACAAAGATACCGGCTGGATCAAAAAACACGCGATCAACCAGGACACAAGCCTCACGCATCGAATCAACAACGAGACGCACCTCATTAAGATCAAGAGCAAGCACTTTTTCAAGATAGTCAAAATCAATGTACATTTGACCGTTCGCATCAACTTTGAACATGTGTAGCACCCCTTCCGTTTTTCTAATTACATTGTACTACACATGTATTACATCGTCAACATTCTTTTAAAATTTTTTGCTGTTCCAGGATCGCAATCTGTTGCGCGACAGGAGCCGGGATCACTTTCCCCTCATAAATAGCCCTCATGTCAGCGATTAAATCATCAAGGTTAAAAATTCGCATTGTATCATAGCGATTCGCGACCCAGGAACGATAGAACGACACGCGCACACTTGCAGGCAACTTCGTCTGATACCACTTGTACGCATAAATGAACATCGTCACTTTGAAAAGAGACAACCATTTAAAGAATGAGGCATTGTTAGCCTTGCGATGCTTAACCTCATACTCAACAAGACCACGTATCTGTCTATCTATCATCCGATCAGACTGACATACAAAAATAAAATCAAAACCGAACTTCCGCGATTGCGAAAGAAACTTGATCCACTTCTGCCGCGACTGGCGCTCATGCATCCAATCGCGGCTGTTGAACATGATGCCAGCCTCGTCAATAATGACCAGGCATTGACTTTCCCTGCCGAACCAGCCATTTTCCATAGAAAGTGACATGAGATACTCAACCGTAATTTCATCATTAAAATGCCAATTCTTCAGCATCCTGTCCCATTTCCGGCGACGGAAGGGAAGAAAACGCCCCGGCGGACGGATCGGAAAGTTAGCAACAACATGCTTGCCGCGCGCCACCCACTGCAAGCCCAACTCTAGGGCATGATACGACTTACCCGAACCAACCGAACCAGTATAAAGCGAGATCATCATATCACCTCTAATCTATATATCTGACAAAGCGAAGTATCCACCGGACACCGTACCAGATAAGAATAGCCGCGACATATGCCGCCGTAATCGTCAGCATTTGACCGACAGGAACAAAATAATTAATGTATGACATTAAATCAGAGAACCCCGACAGCGTTTTACGAAAGGAATCCGTCTGAAACGGCGAATCAGGAAGCCAACCAATTGATAAAACAGCAAGACTATATAAGAAATCTAATATCCAATCGACCACCACACCCACTATTGACCGCCCCCTAACAGCCTTCTAGTAGCTAAGATCAAAAAAATCACATATGAAATCAATATAAAAGTTCTAAAAAATGGAATATACGGGTCAAGAAAATTAATATCCTGCGCAAACTTGAGCGGCACAGTCACGCCAGCAATACGCGATTCAACATCAAGCCTAAGAACAGGCTTCTTCGGATCAGCATTAATAGCGGCAAGAACATTATAAAGATCAAAGGGCAAAGAAAAAGGAAATTTCGTCGTGACAAGTTGCTTCCAACGGTTTGCGTGATCCTCCGGCTTTGATTTAGGAAGATCATCACCCGGACTAGGTTCCGGGTTCGGTTCCGGGTTCGGATTCGGATTCGGGTTCGGTTCCGGGTTCGGTTCCGGGTTCGGGTTCGGATTCGGATTCGGGTTCGGTTCCGGGTTCGGGTTCGGATTCGGCTTCGGATCAAGCAATTCATCGGGACGATTCAACGGATCACCGCCCGGCTCTGGATATGGAGCCTCAATCGGAATGACAATCTCAACCTTGTCCGGAAGATCCCCAACTTTTGGATCAGGATCAATCCCAGGCGCAATTAGAGGCACAAGAGGTTGCGGAACTTTAGACACATCCGGAATATCAGATTGAGAAACCGGAATAGCGATCGTAGCTGGACCAGTGTTATATCTCTTGGCCGTAACATTCTTCTTACCAACGTCAGGAGAACTCTTCTCCGGATGAAGATAGTTATAATGCAAAACAGCACTAAAAACATCAGAATATACAGAAGTCACTTCATAGTACCAGGTAAAAGGATACGTATCGACATTCCCATACCCACCGAGAACATCAACATTATAGTTTGGATCATCAGAAACTAAACGCCAATCTGTCCAAGACCGACCATACTTAACGCCACGTGATACAGCCTCAAGACGGTATCCAGGAAAAATTCTCACATAAGTACCTTTCGCAATCGCATTAGAGAGACCCTCCGCATACTTATTTTGTTCATACGCATTTTTAAAAACGTTGTATGCTTCTAAAATAACATCGAGACCAGTCAAAAACAGCGCCGAATCCAAGACAACTTTTCCAAAACCGGGACGCGTCGGGATCGGAATCACTTCCGCATTGTTCAGCGCCCGATCCAGAGCCTCAAGACGTTGCTTTGTTTCGACAGGAGTCGACTGAGACATAAGCTCCTCATACAACTCCATATTCCAGCGTTCACGAGCCCGTTCCATCGCAGATTTATTTGCATACTTCACCATCGACTTTTCAGCGATCCCATACATAATTTTTTCCGCAGTCGACCCGGCGACAATGCGAAGAATCGGAGCGGCCACCGCAGAAGCCTGGAGAGGACGAGAAAAAACTAAAAAAACCAGTGCAAAAACAGAAATAAATATAATTGCTTTTCTCATATTATCGTTTTCACTCCTACAAGAAAAGGTCACTTGAAAAAGTGACCTTATCATCGGCAAGGTTAGCTATCAGCAGTATAACTTAAAACGAAAGTCATACGACAAGACGAAAGAGGAAGGATTAAATGACAATGTGACAAGGGTAACGAGACATGGCTGGGGCGGTCGGCGTTAGCCGATCCGCCAGGCGTGCCTCGTTGCATAGAAATCAAATTAAAAATCAGTTCGCGGCAGATTTGAAAAAACGAATCGCCTTTCGTACGCCCCAAGATAAAGCGAAAACGCCAAGTGCGTACGGGAGAACAGCAAGCATTGTATCCTTAACATCACCAGCAGCAGACTGAAAAGCTGTTGAAATTCCCTCAATTGCGGCGCCCAGAATCATTTTCTCACCTCCTTTCAAAGCTATCTAAAGAGCCTAGAAATACCATAAGACAGCAAATAAAAAAATGTATAAAGAGTAAGAGACACGGAAACACCAATGAAAAAGGCATCAGTGTCAAAATACTTTATCTCCACGGATCGAACACCGCCTTTGCAACCAAAAAACCAACAAAAAGCCCAATTACAATAGACAGCATAGAAAAAAAATCATTGATATAGGGAACAAGACTCTTAGACAGAGTCACAACAACTGGCTTATCCATACGACCGCGCCCCGCTCCGCGCGGGCGGGGCCCCGCAAAGCACCCCTTCCCGCGCGGGCGAGGGGCGCAGACGTGCAATAATACGCTTAACACGACCCCGACTAACACGACGCCTAAGCGAAAAAGATGACCTTACATACTTCATCGCGACAATCACCCAATGGAAACGAATGAGAGATAATCGAAACCCTTAACCCTAGTACGCACACCACGAGAGGTAAAATAATTCTCAAGTATAACATCAGCCTGAAAGGGATACTGGAGCTGTTCCATCGATTTGTAAACATCAAGAGATACGGACGTACGGCGCGGAATATATCCAACACCGTCATGATCCTCATCCAAAACAATAAAGTGGACAGTTGCCCCAATCTTGCGTTCTCCCGTCTCAGCATCAGTAAAATCATAAGGACGAGCACCCAGCACAATGACCTTATCCATTACATACACACTCCCCGAATGTTTTTTCGTCAGACACATTACTTTTAAAAAAATAGTACTAGAAAAATATACATTTTTCTAGTACTTTCTACATCTTTTTATCGACATTTTCCGACAATTTTTTAAGATATTCAGTGACAGCCGCCTCAATAACCTGCTGATATGTTCCCTCCTTCTTAATCATTTCTAAATCCCTTTTCTTTAAACGGATAGTGACACGCTCCTTGACATCAAGAAGATCCAACCTATTGCGTCCCATACTATCATAATAAATTAAAATATAATATAATAAAAGAAGTATATAAAACTATTCAAGAGCGTTCGACCAACCGGACGCTTTTTTTATGTTCAGAAACTCCGCGCGTAAATCAGAATGAGAAAGCGGAGACATGCCGCACTGGACACGATAACGATTAATTTTATCAATGTGAGCATCCGTCAATCTATCCAAACCATCAAGAACGATTCTCTCAAAAACCTCATAGTCAGCTAGCGCCAAAACAACCGCCGACATGGACGGAGACACTTGACGTTCGATCCAGTCAACAGTATCCTCTATCGTCCTATCCGGCGCGACACGGGACAGCGACAGCTTGTCCACCTCGCCAATAAATTTATCCCACCAATCACATATCGGCCAGCGAGACTTGTTCCCATCCGAAACAGGACGACGGAACATAATATACGATGCCAGCACAGATCGCGCCACACGGCCGATCATATCCGCACCATGAGCAACTAGATAAGCAGCCGCTTGTGCTCTCTCATCCCTCATGCGTATCTCTGTCCTTTGCCAAAAATCCACATCAACCTGCTTACCGGCAGACAAGCGCTCAAGACGCTTATCGTACATAATAACACTAATGCGGCTGTCGTCGGAGCCGAACCGCACCGTTTTTGACAAAACCCCACCGTCGGCAAGCTGATAGCCAGAGATCACGCGCGCCTGGCGGAAGCGACTGGTCAACTCCGCCTTTTTCACTTTCTTTTCAACAGTGCCAAGCGAGAAATACCCCTCAAAGTCATCAATAGCCAAATCGACGCGGGTAAAACGACCGCAAAATAAGATCTGACCAAAAAGCACATCCCAGTCCTTGCCGATCCGCTCGTACTCCCGACAACCCTGCCCCGTGATCTCAAGATGCCAACCCATATCCTCCCGACCACCACCATAGAGCGCGATGTGTCCGCTCCGATAATGGAATGTATACCCATATTTTCCAGCGTCGATTTTGCGGAAATCGCCAAAATCAAGACCTATAAACTCAATTATTTCCCGATCACTGAGAGAAGCCGGAAAAGTCGCTTGAACCCAGTCGACACAAGCCCTCAGACCGATCGACGATGTAGATAGTGCCCCCCTATTAGCATACGGGGGCACTAAAAGAGTTTTTTCATTTCCCAAGATGAATCCCCCTCTACGAAATTGGAAAAAAATTTAGTCGCCAAGGGCGGTCGGACGGGGCAGAATGCCGCCGCCGACCGCCCGAGACAGAATTATGCTATGACAATACGCGTCAAGGGGCTTTCGCGGCATATGCTCCCGCGCCGCGCCGGCTGCAAGATCGAGCCGGCGATCCGGCGCGGTCCGCTATTCCACGATCCCCTTGACGCCCTGGCCTGGACGCCTGGAATCATCGCGATCCGGGAGCGTCAAAAGATCCTGAAAAGAATAGCCGCGCTCAGAAGCCTGATATGCAAGACGTATCAGCAACCCAACAATATCAGCACGCGAATAAGAAAGACCATACGCACCGACATTGCGGAGAAACTCATTCTCACGCTCAACAAGCTTATCCAGCATGCCGAGCGTTTCGAGGGAGAGGCGGAAGGATGTCGGTTTAGTCATAACGACACCCCCAGCAGGCGATCGCGCCAGTCAGAATCAGCCGGAGCAGTGATTCGACGACGGCCCAAAAATGCAGTAACATAAGACACGTCGCCCAAGCGATGAGCGATCACAAAGATACCGGCTGGATCAAAAAACACGCGATCAACCAGGACACAAGCCTCACGCATCGAATCAACAACGAGACGCACCTCATTAAGATCAAGAGCAAGCACTTTTTCAAGATAGTCAAAATCAATGTACATTTGACCGTTCGCATCAACTTTGAACATGTGTAGCACCCCTTCCGTTTTTCTAATTACATTGTACTACACATGTATTACATCGTCAACATTCTTTTAAAATTTTTTGCTGTTCCAGGATCGCAATCTGTTGCGCGACAGGAGCCGGGATCACTTTCCCCTCATAAATAGCCCTCATGTCAGCGATTAAATCATCAAGGTTAAAAATTCGCATTGTATCATAGCGATTCGCGACCCAGGAACGATAGAACGACACGCGCACACTTGCAGGCAACTTCGTCTGATACCACTTGTACGCATAAATGAACATCGTCACTTTGAAAAGAGACAACCATTTAAAGAATGAGGCATTGTTAGCCTTGCGATGCTTAACCTCATACTCAACAAGACCACGTATCTGTCTATCTATCATCCGATCAGACTGACATACAAAAATAAAATCAAAACCGAACTTCCGCGATTGCGAAAGAAACTTGATCCACTTCTGCCGCGACTGGCGCTCATGCATCCAATCGCGGCTGTTGAACATGATGCCAGCCTCGTCAATAATGACCAGGCATTGACTTTCCCTGCCGAACCAGCCATTTTCCATAGAAAGTGACATGAGATACTCAACCGTAATTTCATCATTAAAATGCCAATTCTTCAGCATCCTGTCCCATTTCCGGCGACGGAAGGGAAGAAAACGCCCCGGCGGACGGATCGGAAAGTTAGCAACAACATGCTTGCCGCGCGCCACCCACTGCAAGCCCAACTCTAGGGCATGATACGACTTACCCGAACCAACCGAACCAGTATAAAGCGAGATCATCATATCACCTCTAATCTATATATCTGACAAAGCGAAGTATCCACCGGACACCGTACCAGATAAGAATAGCCGCGACATATGCCGCCGTAATCGTCAGCATTTGACCGACAGGAACAAAATAATTAATGTATGACATTAAATCAGAGAACCCCGACAGCGTTTTACGAAAGGAATCCGTCTGAAACGGCGAATCAGGAAGCCAACCAATTGATAAAACAGCAAGACTATATAAGAAATCTAATATCCAATCGACCACCACACCCACTATTGACCGCCCCCTAACAGCCTTCTAGTAGCTAAGATCAAAAAAATCACATATGAAATCAATATAAAAGTTCTAAAAAATGGAATATACGGGTCAAGAAAATTAATATCCTGCGCAAACTTGAGCGGCACAGTCACGCCAGCAATACGCGATTCAACATCAAGCCTAAGAACAGGCTTCTTCGGATCAGCATTAATAGCGGCAAGAACATTATAAAGATCAAAGGGCAAAGAAAAAGGAAATTTCGTCGTGACAAGTTGCTTCCAACGGTTTGCGTGATCCTCCGGCTTTGATTTAGGAAGATCATCACCCGGACTAGGTTCCGGGTTCGGTTCCGGGTTCGGGTTCGGATTCGGCTTCGGATCAAGCAATTCATCGGGACGATTCAACGGATCACCGCCCGGCTCTGGATATGGAGCCTCAATCGGAATGACAATCTCAACCTTGTCCGGAAGATCCCCAACTTTTGGATCAGGATCAATCCCAGGCGCAATTAGAGGCACAAGAGGTTGCGGAACTTTAGACACATCCGGAATATCAGATTGAGAAACCGGAATAGCGATCGTAGCTGGACCAGTGTTATATCTCTTGGCCGTAACATTCTTCTTACCAACGTCAGGAGAACTCTTCTCCGGATGAAGATAGTTATAATGCAAAACAGCACTAAAAACATCAGAATATACAGAAGTCACTTCATAGTACCAGGTAAAAGGATACGTATCGACATTCCCATACCCACCGAGAACATCAACATTATAGTTTGGATMATCAGAAACTAAAAGCMAATCTGTCCAAGAC
>NZ_MVKA01000003.1:0-81839 GCF_002042905.1 Geobacillus sp. LEMMY01 | reverse complement strand
CCCGGTTTGTCCTTGTCACGACCGTTCCGAAGGAATGGAAGGGCCAACCCATGGATGCCCAAGAGATCTTGAAGCTATATAAAGGGCAGATCTCGGTGGAAATGAACTTCGCTTTTTTGAAAGATCCGTTTTTCACGGATGAGATTTACGTCAAAAAACCAGAACGGGTCGCAGTATTAGGCTATTTGTTTCTGTTGGCCTTGGCTATTTACCGCGTTTTTCAGCGCCGAGTGCGTCAGTTTATTACTCCAGAACACCCGTTGAAGGGTCCTGGAGGCCGCAAGCTGACCCGGCCGACGGGACAGGCGATTTTTCAGCTGTTTCAATATGTGAACGTCGTCCTGTTCAAGCTGCCGGATGGGCGCATCCAACGCTCACTGGATCGCTCCCTCACCCCTGATCAGCGAAGGATTCTGCAGGGATTGGGCATGGATGAGAGCATCTACGTGTAACGTGATACGGAACGACCAGCGATGGCAAAAAAAGGATTGCCATCGCTCGTTGTGTTGGTCGGAAAGTTATTCTAAAAAACTAAATAAAAAATTCTTTCTTTCAACCCTGTTAGGGTGCGAAATGTGAGTTAGGAGCCCATCACTTGCGGCGCTCACCGAAATATTCGAGCGAAGTGCAGCTCTCCCGCTTTCAGTGGCTGTTCGCCCATCGTGCCCCGCATTCGGCTGTTCCGCATATATGGTACTACAGCCCAGAGACGAAGCGCTTCATCCGCCTTTTCCGCCCGCTGCCGCTATCGGTGCAGCGCACGTTGACCGCTATCGATTCGATTCCGCTTTCTTCCCTGTCCTTCACCGATTGGATGACCCCCCGTCCACAGCCGCTTCCGCCCGCGTTTTGGGAACGATGGCTCGAACGAAAAAAACAATGGCGGCGGACGTTTCCGCTTTATCCGAACCAAACCGTGCGCCGCATTTGTGCTGATTTTTACCAGGCGGGCATCGTTCCGTCACTGTTTCCGACCGAAGCGGGCTGGCCAGTGCCGCGCGGGTATTTATGGGAGACGGCGCCGTTCATTTGGCAAACGTATGTCCTTTTGTTTCTTCTAGGAAAGACCGGACGGCCGGCAACGGCAGCGTCTTTATTTCAGTGGCTCGACGACAAAATCCGCACCGGCCGCCTCGTTCCGCGCCGGCTGCCGCTTGTCGGCCGGGATACGTATCGTGAGGCCGTCGGCGAGTATTTGCATTGGTTGAGCCTGCTCGGCTATCTCCGCCGCGAAGAGGGCGGCCGACTTCATTTGGTGAAGCCGCTGTCGTTTCCGTCGACCGTCGATCAGATGATTCATCAAGATGCTGCGCTTCTTGATCAAATTCGCCAAACGTCAGCGCTTAGCCGCTATTGGTCATCGCTTGAGTTCGGAGGAGTGGAAAAAATGAGCAGAAAACAGGAAAAGATGAACGGAATGGTGAATAATAATTCGTGTATCGATTATTTGTATAAGGAGGAATGATGACGGTGGAGGAAAAGAAAGCGAAAAAGTCGCTGCCGCTGCGAAGCGAGATTCCGGTTGAGGAAACGTGGCGGCTTGAGGACATTTTTCCCACCGATGACGCCTGGGAAGAAGAGTTCAAACAAGTGAAGGCAATGATTCCGAAGCTTGGCGAATACAAAGGGCGGCTTGGCGAATCGCCGGAAGTGTTGTATGAAGCATTGCAATACCAAGATGAAGTGTCGATGCGCCTAGGCAAGCTGTATACATACGCCCATATGCGCTATGACCAAGATACGACCAACTCGTTTTACCAAGGGCTCGACGCCCGGGCGAAAAGCTTGTACAGCGAAGCATCGAGCGCGATGGCGTTTATCGTGCCGGAAATTTTGGCGATCAATGAAGCGGTGTTGCGCTCGTTTTTGGAACAATACGAGCCGCTTCGCTTGTATGCGCACGCGTTAGACGAGATTACGCGCCAGCGCCCGCACGTGCTGTCGGCGGAAGAAGAAGCGATATTGGCGCAGGCGGCCGAAGTGATGCAGGCGACATCCGACACGTTCAGCGCGTTGAACAACGCTGATTTGACGTTTCCGACGATCATCGACGAAAACGGCGAGGAAGTCGAAGTAACGCATGGCCGGTTCATCCGCTTTTTAGAAAGCACTGACCGCCGCGTCCGCCGCGATGCGTTTTACGCCGTATACCATACGTATGAGAAGTTTCAAAACACGTTCGCCAATACGCTTGCCGGCACGGTGAAAAAAGACAACTTTTTCGCCCGCATCCGCCGCTACAGCTCGGCGCGGGAAGCGGCGTTGGATGCGAACAACATTCCGGAGAGCGTCTATGACAACTTGATCGCCACGATTCACGAACATTTGCCGCTGTTGCACCGGTACGTACGGCTGCGCAAACGAGTGCTTGGGCTTGATGAGCTGCATATGTACGACTTGTACACGCCGCTTGTCCAAGATGTGAAAATGGAAGTGACGTACGACGAAGCGAAGCAATATATGCTTGAAGGGCTAGCGCCGCTTGGCGAGGAATATGTGGCGATCGTGAAAGAAGGTCTTGACAACCGTTGGGTCGATGTGCGCGAAAACAAAGGAAAACGAAGCGGCGCCTATTCGTCGGGAGCATACGGCACCCATCCGTACATTTTGCTCAACTGGCAGGACAATGTGAACAATTTGTTTACACTTGTGCATGAGTTTGGCCATTCGGTGCACAGCTACTATACGCGCAAAACGCAGCCGTATCCGTATGCGCATTATTCAATCTTCGTCGCCGAAGTGGCGTCGACGTGCAATGAGGCGCTGTTGAACGACTATTTGCTGAAAACGATCGATGATGAGAAAAAGCGGCTCTATTTGCTCAACCATTATCTTGAGGGGTTCCGCGGCACGGTTTTTCGCCAGACGATGTTCGCTGAGTTTGAGCATTTGATCCATTTGAAGGCGCAACAAGGTGAAGCGTTGACGGCCGAAATGTTGACTGCTCTTTATTACGACTTAAATAAAACGTATTTTGGCGATGATATTGTCGTGGACAAAGAAATCGGCCTCGAGTGGGCGCGCATTCCGCATTTTTATTACAACTACTATGTGTACCAATACGCAACCGGCTTCAGCGCGGCGATTGCACTCAGCAAACAAATTTTGGAAGAAGGCGAACCGGCGGTGACACGGTACATCGACTTTTTGAAAGCCGGCAGCTCTGATTACCCGATTGAAGTGCTGAAAAAAGCCGGCGTCGACATGACGAGCGCCGAGCCGATCCGCCAAGCGTGCCAAGTGTTTGCCGAAAAGCTGGAAGAGATGGAGCGGCTGCTTGAGAAATGAAACGAATGCGACGCTACAGCCGCATTCGTTTTGACGGAAATCCACGAAACTGATGGCGGCGGTTCCATGTCGCTGCCAGGCCAAGCAAGGAGAGAAACAAAAGCGGCATGGTCGCCCAAAGCGGAAGGAGCCGCATGAGGCCGAACAAGTTCAGGATAAATGCGGCAGCGGATGCTGCTGTCCAAAGAGATAAGACGATGCGCTGCTTCATGGGGATGGCCTCCTCTTTCCGTTTGCCTTAGTTGATTATATGCTGTTTGTCTGCCTGATCATGACGCAGGGCGAATTATGACAATAATGTGAACAAACGAGCAAACGGGTTGCTAATTTGATCGACCATTTGTTAAGATAAAGTTGTGAACGGAAGACAAAACCTGATACCCCTTTGTTTGACCGTGAACAATTTCTCCCATCCCCTTTGTTGTCTTGGCACAAGAAAAAGCCCGGCGTCAGCCGGGCTTTTTCTTGTGCCCGTCCCTGCTGCTAGGGACGAGCCTCATCGATATAGCGCCAAAATGTTCCGTGTTTGACGGGCACCCGCTCAACTTTTTGCTTTAGCTGCAGCTTTTTCATTTCCGTTTCCGCTTCTTGGATCGTCCAGTTGTACACAACGGCAACTTCTTTTGTGGCGACGAATTTAAAATGGCTTAAAAATGATTCCAGCGGAGGAGGAGAGGACGGCTCAGGATGGAAGCCGAGCATTTCGGCGATCAATTCGACGTAGATGTCGTACGGATAGCATCCGGAAATTTTAATGCCTTCGTCTTCAATGTTTTCATTAAACAACACAAGCGTCGGAATTTCGTCGACGTCCATTTCCGAGGTGATTTTTAAATCACATTGAAACGCTTTCGCCGCTCCCGGCGAGTGCATGTCGCGCAGAAATTCATCGACATCCAAGCCCGCTTCGACGGCGCATTCGGCGAGCACCGACAAATCGGCGACATTTTGCTTTTCGAGAAAGAGCTGTTCTTGCAGCTTGCGCAAAAAGCGAAGGCCAGCCCGCTTTCCTTGCATTTCCGCCGCTTTAATGGCAAGCGATGGGGCGAACGGGCTCGAAATCGGGTTTTCGAGCCAAACGCTGCCGTCGCATGACATGCCGGTGCGGCACGCTGCCCACTCCCACGCTTTGGCCATTGCCTCCGGCTTCGTTCCTTTGCGCGCGCTCCATGTCGCCCATGTTCCGCTTAATATGTGCCTTAAGGTAAAAAAACGGCCGTATTCGATTGTCAACTTTTTGATGACTGGTTCAAGCCCCCAGCATTCCGGGCATAAAGGATCGATAAACAAATACAGCTCGAGCGGTTTGTTCGTGTTGCCTAGCGGCTGGGAAGGGTAGCAGGCGGGCGCCGTCGTCTTCCCAGCAAACTTCTCACTCAAGGATATGCTCCTTTCTGTCCAGATGATCTGGGGTGTTGACCATATGGTGGGCGGTGAGTACAAGCCGGTGATAAAACTGTTCGCGCGCCGGCCCGGACAAGCCGATTTCGTCCATGGCTGCCCGCATGCAGGCAAGCCATGCTTCCGCCCGCTTTGGCGTGATTTCAAAGCGGAGATGGCGCGCCCGCAGCATGGGGTGTCCATGCTCTGCCGTGTAAAGCGGGGGTCCGCCTAAATATTGCGTTAAAAACTGTTTTTGCTTGCGGGCGGTTTCCGTCAAATCGTCAGGGAAAATGGGCTGCAAGTCCGGATGCGCGGCCACGCGTCGGTAAAATGCTTCGACAAGTTTCGCAACCGTCTCCTCTCCGCCGATCGCCTCATAAAGGGTTTGCCATTGTTCTCCCATCGCGGATGCTCCTTTTGTTTGAAAATCATTCGTTGTCGTTTGATTGCTATTTTATCAACAGCACGCATGGATCTCAAACAAAGTGACTCGAGCGCCGCTCGTTTATGTGCGGTAGCTTTTCAACACGCGTTCGACATACGCCCGCGTTTCGGCAAATGGCGGCACGCCCCCATAGCGGTCGACGTTCCCGGGTCCGGCGTTGTAGGCGGCCAAGGCGAGAGTGATATTGCCGCTATACCGGCCAAGGAGCTGGCGCAAATATTTTACGCCGCCGTCGATGTTTTGCGCCGGATCAAGCGGATCGTCCACACCGAGCATTTTTGCCGTGCTTGGCATGAGCTGCATGAGTCCAAGCGCTCCAGCCGGGCTTTTCGCATCGGGACGGAAGTTTGACTCATGGCGAATGACGGCGCGGATGAGCTGCGGGTCAACATCGTATTTTTCCGCTGCCGCCGCAATCAAGGCATCGATGGAAGAAGATGCGTTGATTGCGGTGCCCGCTTCATGTTCGAGCGGTGCGCCGCTATGGCCGGCGGGCGCCGGAGGCTGACCGCTTGAGGCGGCTTGAGGCGCCTCGGCAGATGATTCCTCCCCGCGGCTGAGAGATTCGGCAAGCAAGCTTGAAAACAAGGATGAAGCCGGCGATGGCAACAGGCTTGAGCGTCCGGGTGAGAACGCATTGAGCGCCTGCCATTCAACGAGCAGCTTTAATGGCGAAACGGTCATCGTCCTTCCTCCATTTCCTTCATGCGGGCATAAAAGCGGGCGATTTTGTTTGGCGCGGGGCGGCGCGGGATGCCGAGCACCTCAAGCAGGCGCAAAAACCGCTTTTCACCCGCTTCCGCGTGATCCACTTCATATTCAAGTTCGTAATCTTCGTTTTGCAAGTAACGGTTATGGTCAAGGCATAGCGTGCCGCCTTCATGTGGCCATTCGGCGCGGTCGGTGACAAGGGAGCCAAAGCAGCGCACCTCGTGTGGATTGATGCCCAGTTCTGCAAGCAAATCGGCGATCGCCCCGCGCGGCGCCGCTATACCAGCAAGCAACGCTTCCGCTTCAGATAACGAAAGCGGCTCATGGGTTTCCAAAATTGTCCCGTCCGCCTGCGTTTGTTTCAGCGTCAAGGTCAGGCGTCCCTCTTTCGCCCGGATGCGCAGCGCTGCCGCTCGTTCTTTCAGGGCGAATGACGGGGTGTCAAAGTAATGGTTTTCCTGGCGGCGGAAAGCGCCCTCATCGAGGCGGAAGGCGGCGCAGACGGCAGCAAACTCCGCTGCCGTTAACAAGTTTTTCAATTCGATTTCGATTTCTTGATGCATCGTGAATCTCCTTCAGACAGGATAGTCGTCTCCCTCTATTATCAGCTGTTTTTCGGCGAATATCAATTATTTCGTCTGTATAGGGTGAATATGGTAAAATAAAGGGCGGATGGTTGATGCGGAAGGAGAGAAAGCATGAACGAAAAAGTGATTGTTCAGCGGGCGGAGCGGGAAGGCGGCCGGCTTTGGCTGTATGTCAATGATGCTCCGGTTCCGCTTGCCCGCGTGACGCCGAAACGCCATATGCTTGTCGACTCGGATGCGTTGGCGTTTGCGTACATTTTGGAAACCGATGACCGCTTTCTATATGTCATGGTTCCGAAGCCATGGTGGCCTGAGTTAAAGGCGGCGCTTGACGCTCGGGAGCCGGTCTGGCTTCGATGTGGGGAAGCGGCGGTCGAGCTTGAACAGTTTGGAGACGAACTGTCTTATTTGCTTGAAAATATTCGCGGCAACGCCAACTATGGCGAGGCGCTTGAACAGGCGGTGCAAGACGTGTTTTTTGAGCAATAAGCCGGTGGCTTCCCTTTCGGCGCGTTAGAACAGGGAGCGGCCCGGTGAATTCGGCAGATGAGCGGTTCCATCGAGCAGCAAGGCAGAGGCGCGGTTGTGCCCTCTTGACTTTAGCCGCGGGAGATTGAAAACATGTAGGCAGGTGGTACGATGGTAAACCATTGGGATTTGTTTTTAGCTCCGTATAAGCAGGCGGTTGAGGAGCTGAAAGTGAAGCTAAGGGGCATTCGCGCCCAATTCGAGATGATCGAAGCGCACTCGCCGATTGAGTTTGTCACCGGACGGGTGAAGCCCGTCGCCAGCATTTTGGATAAGGCGCAAAAGAAAAACATCCCGCTCGACCGTCTCGAGGAAGAGATGCAAGATATTGCGGGGTTGCGCATCATGTGCCAGTTTGTCGATGACATTAAGACCGTCGTCGAGCTATTGCGCCAGCGCAACGATTTTACGATTGTCGAAGAACGCGATTACATCACGCAAAAAAAAGAGAGCGGCTACCGCTCGTACCATGTCGTCATCCGCTATCCGGTGCAGACGATCCGCGGTGAAAAAAACATTTTGGCGGAGATTCAAATTCGAACGTTGGCGATGAACTTTTGGGCGACGATTGAGCATTCGTTGAACTATAAGTACAGCGGACGTTTCCCCGAAGATATCAAAGTTCGGTTGCAGCGCGCCGCGGAGGCGGCCTACCGTCTCGATGAGGAGATGTCGAAAATCCGCTTTGAAATTCAAGAAGCGCAGGCTGCTTTTTCCCGAAAACAAGAAGCAAAAGGAGAAGGGCAATGAAACGGATGGACGCGCCGCTCGTGTTTGCCATCACGTCCAAAGGCGACGACATATCGAACGCCTTGGCGCAAAAAATGAAAACGTATTTGCTTGACTTTGACTTGCGTTACGATGAAGAGGAACCTGATCTCGTCATTTCGGTTGGCGGCGATGGAACGCTGTTGTATGCGTTCCATCGCTATTGCCATCGGTTGGACAAGACGGCGTTTGTCGGAGTCCATACTGGCCATCTCGGCTTTTACGCCGACTGGGTGCCGGAGGAACTTGAAAAGCTCGTCATCGCCATCGCCAAGACGCCGTACCAAGTGGTCGAATACCCGCTCCTTGAGGTGACGATCCGCTATCTCAACGGCGGAAGCGAGGCAAAGTATTTAGCGCTCAATGAATGCACAGTCAAGTGCGTCAGCGGGACGCTCGTGATGGATGTCGAGATTCGCGGCGACTTGTTTGAGCGGTTCCGCGGCGACGGGTTGTGCATTTCGACGCCGACCGGCAGCACGGCTTACAATAAAGCGCTCGGCGGCGCGATTTTGCATCCTTCGCTTGAGGCGATTCAAGTGACCGAGATGGCGTCCATCAACAACCGCGTTTTTCGGACGATCGGCTCGCCGCTCGTGCTGCCGGCGCACCATACGTGTTTACTCAAGCCGGTCAACCACGTCGATTTTCAAATTACGATCGACCATTTGTCACTGTTGCATAAAGAAGTGAAGTCAATTCAATGTCGGGTGGCCGATGAAAAGGTGCGTTTCGCCCGCTTTCGGCCGTTTCCGTTTTGGCGGCGGGTGCGCGACTCGTTTATCGCCGACTGAGGGAAAGCCCGCCTCCTTGGTTAGGCAAGGCTTCCCGTTTGCGGCGAGGTGATGGTCTTTTGGCACGGTGCCGATTCCGTTGCAGCGGCGTTAAAGAAAGGCGGATGGACACGATGACCAAAAGACGGAGATTTTTTAGTCAGAAAGGTGACGAACATTGCCGCCGTTTACCATGACCTTTTCCATTGATGAACAGCACGACGGAAAGCTGCTGCGCCAGTTTTTGCAAGAGAACGGCATTTCGCGGACGGCGCTTACCGATATTAAATTCCATGGCGGGGCGCTGTTGGTTGACGGGCAGCCCGTCACCGTCCGCCATATGCTGCGCGCCGGCGAGACACTGTCGGTTGTCTTTCCGCCGGAGCGGACAAGCGATTGGATGGACGCCGAACCGATGCCGCTTGACATTCTGTATGAAGACGATTACGTCCTTGTTGTCAACAAACCAGCGGGATTGGCGACGATTCCGTCGCGCCACCATCCGGGCGGGACGCTCGCCAATGGCTTGCTTCACCATTATCGAAAGCAGCAGCTCGACTCGACCGTCCATATCGTCACTCGGCTTGACCGCGACACGTCCGGGCTCGTGCTCGTCGCCAAGCACCGCCATGTTCATCATTTGTTGTCGGCATTGCAACAAAAAGGGCACGTTGTGCGCACGTATGAGGCCATTTGCCATGGCGTCATCGTCGAGGATGAAGGGACGATTGACGCCCCCATCGGCCGCCAAAGCGACAGCATCATTGCCCGCGAAGTGCGGGAAGACGGGAAGCCGGCTGTCACTCATTTTCGTGTACTGGAGCGGCTTTATGGCTATACATACGTTTCGCTCCGGCTGGAGACGGGGCGCACGCACCAAATCCGCGTCCATTTGGCTTATCTCGGCCACCCGCTCGCCGGCGATGAACTGTACGGCGGAAGCCGGGAGATGATCGGCCGCCAGGCGCTTCATAGCCGGCAGCTGTCGTTTTTTCACCCGTTTGCCGGGCGCTGGTATACATTTTCCGCCCCGCTTCCTGACGATATGGAGCTCCTCATCGAGGCAGCGCGCAGACGGTGCGCTGATTAGGAGAACGTGCGGAATTTTTCTGGAACGAACGGCATTGAGGAAGGAACGGAGACCGTTTCCATTTCCGGATAGCGCAAGGCGGTCAGCGTGCCGCCGAATACGCAGCCGGTGTCGATGTTGACCGTCCGCCCGACAAACCGCGGTTTTTCGACCGGCGTGTGGCCATATACGACCCATGCGCTGCCGTGATACCGTTTCGCCCAGTCGCGGCGCACCGGCGTCCCGTCCGGGTTCGTTTCGCCGGTGATGTCCCCATACAGGACGAACGTCTTGACTTTTTTGTCCGTCCGCCCGATATAGTCGTGACGGATGCCGGCGTGGGCGATGACAAGGCGCCCCTCATCGAGCACCGCATACAGCGGCGCCTGTTCATACAGGCGGATGAACTTGCGGCGGATCATCTCCTGTTCGCTTGGAGGCAAGGAGCGGTACTCGGCGACGGTCGTCTCAAGCCCGTGGGCGATTTGCACGTTTCGTCCTAAAAAAAAGCGGTACAGTTTATTGCAATGGTTGCCCGGCACGTAATGGGCGAGGTTCCGCTCGATCAGAGTATAGACGATTTCGATCATTTTCAGCGATTCAGGACCGCGGTCGGTCAAATCGCCGACAAAGCCGAGCTTTCGTCCGTCGGGATGAATCGGCACCCCTTCGTCCCAATGGTAGCCGAGTGTTTCCGTCAATGCGGCGAATTCGCGGAAGCAGCCATGAATGTCGCCGATGATGTCCACCTGCATAGGATGCGCTCCTTTCTAGCCCGAATCGTTATACTACCAGTATGTCCGTTCGACAAGGAAAAGAAAAAGATGAGGCAGCCTTGCTCTACCCCAGCGAAGGCGTGCGAGCGGAGGCGCTGTCCAGGAAGCAGAGGCCACGGCGGAGAACGGGACAAAGAAGGGTCATTGGACCAACGGCCAAAATAAAGCCGCCTGCGGACACAGCAAGCGGCTTATTCATCGCTCGCGAACATAAACTTCCGCGTTCGCGAATGAACGTTTAAGACGAGGCCGATCGCCAGCATGTAAGTCGCCAGCGAGCTTCCTCCATAGCTGATGAACGGAAGCGGCAACCCCGTGATCGGCAAAAGTCCAATCGTCATGCCAATGTTTTGGAACACTTGGAACGTAATCATGCCCGCGACGCCGGCGCATAAATAGCTGCCGTATAAATCGTTGCTCTCCAAGGCAATATGGATCATGCGATAAATGAGCAGGAAAAAGAGAGAAACCACGATGCTTGAGCCGACAAATCCGAACTGTTCAGAGATGACGCCAAACACAAAGTCTGTGTGCGCCTCCGGCAAATAGACTTGTAAGTTGCCCAACCCTTTCCCATACAGTTCCCCCGACCCAATGGCCATGAGTGAACGGATGAGCTGGAAGCCTTGCTCGTTGGAATATTCATATGGAGCCAGCCAGCCGTAAAACCGGTTCAACTGGTAATCTTCTTTAATAATGTATTTATGGAAGAAATCGGGAAAATAAAAGAAAATGAACACAACGACTGCCACCATTGTTACACCGGAAAAGACGATGCCGAAAATGATGCGCCAGCGGATGCCGGAAACGAGCACCAAGGTGGCGGTGATGGCCATAAACACCATCGACATGCCCATGTCCGGCTGCTTGGCGAGCAAAATGAGCGGCGGCAAGACGGTCAAAGCGATTTTGCCAAGCAATTTAAAATCATCGCTGATCGTCGGTTCGGGATATTTTTCCCGATGGTTGACGATGATGCGACTTAGGACGATGATCATAAAAATTTTCATCAGTTCGGACGGCTGAAAATTTCCTCCGGGAAGCTTGTACCAGCTCGTCGCCCCCTTAATGGTTACTGATCCTGGGACGTTCAATTCCAGCCCAAGCAACAGCAACATCCCGAATCCATACAAATACCAAGCGATTTGAAACAGCCGATCATAGTCAATGATCATCGTCAAGGCGATAACGACAGCGCCGATGGCGTACCATTGCAGCTGTTTCGAAGCGAAGTTGACGTTTTGCAGTTTCTCCGGCAGCATCGGTTCTGCGCTATGGATGGCGATGGCGCTGACGACCGCCATCAAGAATAAAAGGAACAGCATATGGTAATCAAGCTTCGATTTGGAAAAACGATCATGATCCATGGAACGATCCTCTCCATTCAAATGTGCCATATACCATATTAGCGAATCGCGCCGGTTTTGCAAAGTGGGAAAAACCGCCGCCAGCATGAAGGAAATCAGAAGGCAAAAGGGAAGCGTGCATTTACATCGTCCGCCGCATCGCCTATAATAGAATTAACACCTGGTGCTAAGAATAAATGATAATTGGGAGGATGAACGAATGGTCTTATCGTTGGAAGGACGTACATATGTCGTGATGGGGGTGGCGAACAAACGAAGCATCGCCTGGGGCATTGCGCGTTCGCTTCACGCTGCCGGCGCTCGGTTGGTGTTTACGTATGCCGGAGAGCGGTTTGAAAAAGAGGTGCGGGCGCTTGTGGATACGCTTGGGGACGAACGTTCGCTTCTGTTGCCGTGCGATGTGTCAAAAGATGAAGACATCGTTCAATGTTTTGCGCAAATCAAACAACAAGTCGGCGTCATCCACGGCGTCGCTCATTGCATCGCCTATGCCAATAAAGAAGACTTGAGCGGTGAGTATATGAACGTAAGCCGCGAAGGCTTTTTGCTCGCCCACAACATCAGCGCGTATTCGCTCACCGCGGTCGCGCGTGAGGCGAAAGAGCTGATGACGGAAGGCGGCAGCATCGTCACCCTCACGTACTTAGGCGGCGAGCGCGTTGTGCAAAACTACAACATTATGGGTGTGGCGAAAGCGTCGCTTGATGCGAGCGTGAAATATTTGGCGAACGATTTAGGCAAATACGGCATCCGCGTCAATGCCATTTCCGCCGGACCGATTCGCACGCTGTCGGCTAAAGGGGTGAGCGATTTCAACTCGATTTTAAAGCAAATCGAAGAACGCGCCCCGCTCCGCCGGACGACGACCCAAGAAGAAGTCGGCGATGCGGCGCTGTTTTTGTTCAGCGACTTGTCGCGCGGCATCACCGGGGAAATTATTCACGTTGACTCTGGATACCATATTTTAGGATATTGAAATGAACGAGCAGCCGTTCCTGTTGATGGAGCGGCTGTTTTTTGGTTGACTTGGGCAATTTTTGAGATCATGGGCATACATATATAAGGTAAGGCAAGCATGGAAAGGGGGATCGATGTGCGGAAACAAAAAGTTGTGGAGACGGAGCCGTTGCTTTACATTGTGCAGCCAAAAGCGATGCGGGCGGCGGCGCATATGCAAGAAACGTTTATGTGGACTAGCCGAATGCAACAGAAAGAGGAAGGAAGTTCCAGCGATGAACAAGGCGGCGAGGCGGAACCGACTGAATTTTTTGCCAAAAAGGAATTCCAAGCGATGGCGCTTGACGAGCGGCTGGCCTTTTTGGCGGAGCTGCCCGACCATTTGCCGCCGCTGAAATGCCAATTTGTCATGAAGGATAAGAGCTATGAAGGCATATTAAAGAAGTGCACGGCGACCGAGTTGACGATCGCCGATGAACAAGGAAACGAAACGGTCATCGGGCGCGCGCAGCTTCTTGCGGTGACGATGATCGGTTTTATGCAGTAATGCCTTCCCTTTCCTGTGTTGAAGCACATCTTTGTCCGAATGCGTTGCGGCGCCGGGAAAGGGATGGTTATGGTTTGTTTCCCTCATTTGCTGTGGGATTGTATTCTCATTTTTATCATCTCGAACCGAGAAGACCCCCACTTCCACGCGTGAGCGTAAGTGGGGGATGAATGGTGCTCATGCTGCGGGCGCCGGCAGGCCGACGTGAAATCACTGCATGTCCGCGAATGGGTGTGTCCGCACTGCGGGGCAGTACACGACCGGGACGAGAACGCCGCCCGGAATATCTTGAATGAGGGGCTTCGTTTGCTGTCTTCGTAAGGCAGCCAAACCGTGGGACGCACGGGGATGGCTTGGTGAATCATCTGCCGTAGGGCAGGTGTTCCCAAGAATCTCCCGCCTCTAAGCGTAAGCGTAGATGGGGGAGCGTTCAATTTGGATGTCCGTCATTTTCTTCGTTGGCGATTTTCGATTCGTGTTAGTGTGAACTTGCAAGAGTAAAATGTTTTGTGTCATGTTTCGCTTGAGCTTGGTTGCGGTTCAAATGCGTTTTAGGCGACGCGTCCAGCGTTTGTTGGTTGCCGCTTGTAATTGTAAAAGGTTTTGTGCGGCGGCCGGTTTGGGTCTGTTTAGGAGCCGGGGCGCTTTTCACGGGTTCTGTTCGCTCTGCCGCAGCTTCTTTTTGTTTAGCTGTTTGTTGATTGTCTTCCATTGATGTGGCACGCTCTTTTTTGGCTTTTCCCTTTTTCGTTTTGTCGGATGACGCTGCCGCGTTCTTTTTCGAGTGGACTTTTTCTTTTGTATCCGCTTTAGGGGTTGGCAGACTCAGTTGTTCCGTTGCATCTTCTTTCAACGGTTCTATTGTCATGCCGGCTGCTTGTTCTTCACTCACTACAGCTTGTTCTATTTTCTCCGCCTGCTCCCAAACTTCCAATAACTCGGAAGCGACTCGCTCCCAATGATACATCGAACCAGCAAGCTGCCTGCCTTTTTCTCCCATTCTTCTCATCAAGGATTGATTCGATAATATTTGGGCAATCTTGTCGGCAAAATCACTTGGGTCCTCCGGATTTTCTACGATAAGGCCGTTTTCATTGGCGAAAATGACTTCCGGATTGCCGCCTCTCGCGGTCGTTACGATCGGAAGGCCTGCTGCCATGGCCTCGTAGTGGACGCGCGCCAACGGTTCCTGCCATTGCGAGGTGCATACGAACAAATCGGCTGCCGCAAACCAATTTTGGATTTCATTCGGTGCGACAAAGCCTGTCGTGACAACGGGGACAGGCATTCGTTTCGCCAGTGCTCTTACATATGCGACATAATCAGTAATGTCATTTTCACTAAACCAGTTGCTCCCGACAATCACCAGGGCTAAGTTTTTAAATTTTTTTGCCAGCTCCGGCAATGCTAGAATGAGTTTATCGACCCCTTTATTGCGCGACAGCCTTCCGGCGAACAAAATGACCGTTTTGTTTTCCAACCCATGTGCCCGCCGAATGTCGTTGCGTATTTTTTGCATTTTTGGATGATTTCCCGGCAAAAATCGTTCGCTGTCTACTCCAGAATAAATCGTGCGCAATTTTGGCGATGCCTGCGGATATAGATTGCGGATGACATTGCCGATATAATCGCTCACTGTTACGATGTAGGCCACTTCTGCGATGGCCGCCGCGGCTTCTTCTGGATCGATTTTTTCCGGTTGAAACATATCGTTGTGCATGCTTAACGTAATTTTGGCGTCGGGCGCTGCCTGTCGGATGGGCAGAACAAGGCGGGGGCGGTTAAAGATATGGATGAGATCGAACTTGTTCGCTTCCACATAACGAACAACGTTTTCTCGGTATATTTCAAATATTTTTCCAGGTACGCGCACGTAGTGAACGCCATGGATCGTTTCTTGCTCGGGAAGCGACGAATCGTTGATGCCTAAAACGGTAATATCATGGAATTGGCTTACATGTGGAAGAATGCCGGAAATATACGTTTGAATGGCCCCGCCTAATAAAGGGGGAACGGGGAGTTTTTCTGTACAAACCATCAAAATCCTCATATTTATTCCACTCCTTTCCAGTCATTTCTGATTTCTTCCAATACAGGCCACTTCGACTGGTCGGTTTCGACAATCGTTTCAATTAACTGTGCTGTTTGTTCATTGAGAAAGATTTCCGGTTCATAGACGACTTCTTTCATATTTTTATAAAATTCGTTTGGCATGGCCAAGTCAATCATCAAAAGCTCGTATAATTCAGGTGTGATTGGATTTGCTTCATGGTACGCTAGAATCATTTCCCGCACCCATGTTGCATCCCATTTGTATAAATCCGCCATTGTGCCGCTAATGAGCTTTCGTAAATCACGAATCGGAAGGTCAAAGGCAACTCCGTCAAGATCAATAATCCACATTCCGTCCGCTCCCATTTGGCCGTTGGACCAACCGTAGTCTTGGTGAACCAATCCCCAATGAGCCGTTCCTTGCTTGACGAATTCAACATAGCTGGATTGCAGGAATCGTTCCATGCCTTTTCGCGCCTGTTCTTCAAATCGATCAACTGCATCGAATAACGGCGCGCTTGCCGGCATTTCAGGATAGTATTTGGCAATGTTCCGAAACCAGCCCATTTTCGTGATCATTTTTTCATAGTTTTTTGGCCATTTGTGCAGCCGCGAAGCCATTTCCGCCTGCTTCGGGGGGACATACCCTTTGCTTAGCCGATGGAATTCACCAAGGGCATAACAAAGCTTTCTTGCTCCTTCCAAATCCTTTGTAACCGGCGTCAACGGTTCAATCCATTCCGCCACAAACCATAGTTTTCCTCCCGCTTCCACATAATTTTTTCCGTCCTTTGTTTTTACAATCGGCGGCACTCTTGCTTTGCGCACTTCCACCAAGTATTCCTGTGCGCCGAGGCTGAATAAACTTCTCGTCGGTCTTCGATGCAATAGCTTCAAACTTTTCGGGCCTGATTTTGTTTCGAGCTTCCAAATCGCTCCTCCTTTGTCTGGTTTTGTCGTGATGATTTGCATGTTTTGAACGGATAAATCGTAGTTTTTCAGCACTTCTTCTGCCAGCTGGATAATATACTCAGGGACAAAAAATTCATGGGTCGTTTCATCGACGAGCCATGGTTCAATAACGATGTTCTTCACGCTATCCCTCCTGTCGGGTATTTGGGAATGGACTAAGCGAAATATGTGTGATTGCTACTAGGATATGTATTGAGAAAGAAATTGGACTGGGTAAGCTCATTAAATAGAGGATATTTCCCGAAGCCTCTGCAGTTTGACGAACTGGGGGGCGGCGAAAGTGTGACGAGTGGGGATAGATGCACAAGGAGCGGCATGGTTGATTTCATCGGAGAAAGAGAAAAAGGCTGTCCCGAAAACATTTCTCTTAGACAGCCCTTATTGGTTTGGGGAAAGGGAGGAACATGCTTCGATATAAACCGTTTCAAACCGCTTGGCCACATGGTGGAATTGAAATTGCTGTTCAACGAGCGTTCTTGCCTTTTTCGCCATGGTTTCCGCTTCATGTTTGTTTGCAAGCATGTAATCAATCGCTTCAAAAAAAGCGTGCGGGTTTTGGTAGTCATCGATGACAAAGCCGGTCTCGCCGTGGCGGACGATTTCTGTGTTGCCGCCGCGGTTGGTCGTCACGACCGGAATGCCGGCGGCCATCGCCTCATAATGGACGCGGGCGAGCGGCTCATGCCATTGCGAGCTGCATACAAACACATCGGCCATTAAGAGCAGTTTGGGGATATGACTGTACGGAACGTAATTCGTAAACAGAACGCGATCGGCCATCGGCGCCGCGAGCTCATGAAGCCAGTCGATGTATTCGCTTCGTCCGGTGTCGCCGAACCATTTTCCGCCGACGATGACAAGCGCTGCCTCGGCATGGCGAGTCAAAAGGGATGGCAGACATTGAATCAGCAAATGCGGTCCTTTTGTTTTGCTGAGCCGGCCGAGAAACAGCACAACTTTTTTATCGGTGAGTCCGTACGCTTGGCGCTCTGCCTGGCGGATGCGCTTGCCTTCTTCCGTCCAGACGGGGATGTATTGGGCAAGATCGACCCCGGAATAAACGACTTTTACTTTCTGAGGATCGATTGGGTAACGGTTTGTCACCGTCCGTTTGATGTATTCACTGACGGCGGTCAGCAAGGTGCAGGCGTCTAGCGCCCGCTTCGCCTGCTCTGCTGTGATTTTCAGCGGCGAAAACATATCGTTATGGAGACTCAGCACAAAGGCGCTTTGCGGGGCCGATGTACGGTAATCCAAAAGCGGAATGGGACGGTTGAAGACGTGGACGACATCAAATTTGTACGCAGCCAGCGCACGTGCCACATCCGTTTCATATGTCGGCTTCGGAAAACGGATGTAGCGGATGTTTCCGTTTGTCTCTTCAGGCGGCAAAAGCGGGTCAGCGATCGAAAAAATCGTCAGCTCGTGGCGGCGGGCGATCAACGGAGCAATCCCGTCGATCATCACCTGAATGGCCCCGCCCCGCACTGCCGGGGCGGGCAGCTTTTCCGTGCATACATAGGCGATTTTCATGAATGCTCATCCTCATACAGCGAACGGATGTATTCGATCTCTTTTTGTAGGCCGTCCTCAAGCGTTACAACCGGCTTGTACCCGAGCAGCCGCTCCGCTTTTGCCAAGTCGGCCCACGTTTGTTTCGGCTCTCCGCGGGCGGCGGGGGTATACTGAATGATCGCTTGTTTTCCCGTCAGCTTTTCAAGCAGACGGATCACCTCATTGACCGATGCTCGTTCTTTTCCGCCGATATTGATCGTTTCTCCAATGACGCCATCCCGCTCGAGCGCGGCGATCGTTCCATCAACGCAGTCAGAAATATAGGTGAAATCGCGCGATTGTGTCCCGTCGCCGAACACGGTGAGCGGTTGTCCAGCGAGCAGCTGGCGGATGAAGCGGTGAAACGACATGTCCGGGCGCTGGCGCGGGCCATAGACGGTGAAATAGCGCAAAATGACGATCGGTACGGCGAACTCGCGAAAATAGACGCGGCATAAATGTTCGCCGGTGAGCTTCGTAATGCCATACGGGGAGAGCGGGATCGGTTCGAGCGTTTCCGACAACGGACCGCTCCGCTCGCCGTAGACGGATGAGGTCGAAGCGTAGATGAGCCGTTTGAGCGGCCGGTCTTTGCACGCCTCAAGCAACCGCTGGGTAGCGGAAATGTTGTGTGCAGCATAGGCGGCAAACTCCGTCCCCCAGCTCGTTCGCACGCCGGGCATGCCGGCTAAGTGGTAGACCGCTTCGACGTTTTGCAGCAAGGACGGCAAATCGGCCGTCAACAAATCCAGCTCAAGAAAGGTAAACCGTGGATGAGACTGCAAATGGGCAATGTTGTTCGCTTTTAGCGGCGCCGGCGTCGGTCCGAGAAAGCCGTCGACGCCGATCACATGATGCTCGTCGTTTTCGAGCAGTTTTTCGCATAAATGGGAGCCGATAAATCCGGCCGCACCGGTGACGAGAATGTTCACGGGCGCCCCACCCCCATGTAGCGCAAACCGCTTTGTTCGACTGCATGGCGGTCCAAACAGTTTCGACCGTCAAACACGAGCGTCCCATTCATCGCCGCTTTCACTTGCCCCCAGTCAAGCGTGCGGAATTCGTCCCAATCGGTGGCGATGACCAAGCCATCCGCCTCTTGGATCGCTTCGTGCACCGACTGGACTTGAGTGACGCGGGCGATCGGCTCCGAGAGCGTTGCCTTCGGGTCGTAGGCGGCGACCGTGCAGCCGTTTTCACTCAATCGGCGGATGAGCGCTTCAGCGGGGGAAAAACGCGTATCGTCTGTATTCGGCTTGAAGGCGATGCCAAGCACGGCGATCTTTTTGTCCGTCAATGGGGCAAGTTGCTCATTGAGTTTTTGGAAGCAAACGTCAAGCTGGGTGGCGTTGACGGTCTGCACTGCCTGCAGCAAATGCGGCTCCACTTGGCGTGAGCGCGCCGCATGTTCGAGCGCTTTGATATCTTTTGGAAAGCAAGATCCTCCATAGCCGAGGCCGGCCCGCAAAAAGTGCGGGCCGATGCGCGGGTCGAGGCCGATCCCGCGGGCGATGTCATTGACATCGACGGCAAACGCATCACAAATGCGCGCCATTTCGTTAATAAAGGAAATTTTGGTCGCCAAAAACGCGTTGGCGGCGTATTTGATCAGTTCCGCGCCGGCCAGGCTCGTTGTGAGGTAAGGGGCATTGATGCCGGTATACACCGCCTGCATGACGGCAAGCGATTGGTCATCATCCGGTTCGAGTCCGACGACGATTTTGTCCGGGTGAAACATATCGTAGACAGCCGACCCTTCGCGCAAAAACTCTGGGTTGGATACGATGCGGAACAACTGCGGTTTCACTCCTTTGCGGATGAGCTCGGCGCGCATCCATTCATTCGTCCCCGGCGGGACGGTGCTTTTCGTGACGATCGTTTTGTACGATTCGATCGTCGTTGCCAAGCGGTCGAGCACCGCTTCAATATAGCGTAAGTCGGTGCCGCCGTCGGGCCGCGGCGGGGTGCCGACACAAATGACAACGACGGCCGCCCGTTTGATATCATCCCAGCGGCCGCTGAACGTCAGATCATTATAGTTTTTGATAATCAATTCTTCGAGCCCTGGCTCATAAAACGGAACTTCTCCGTTATTGAGCAGGCGGATTTTCCGTTCATCATGATCGATGCAATGCACTTCATGCCCAAGTTCAGCAAGGACGGCTGCGGTGGTCAGTCCGACGTAGCCAGCGCCGATGATGCAGATGTTCATGCTAATAGGCCTCCTTCGCGAAATCTCCGGCTTTTATAGCGTATTAATGGACAAGCTTCGTTTGCTACATGGCAAGCGCCTAAAACGCTGGAAATGGTGCGGCCTATTTTCGTCGGACAACCTTCCCCGTCATTCCGAAGCGAATGCGATATGACAAAGGGGAAGCAAAGGTCAAAAAAGCGATCATCCCCGCGGCTGGATATGGGACAAGAAGCTTGCTGGCAGCAGGAGAGGGATGCCAAGGGAAGCTCATTGCCGGAACGCGGTTTGACATCGGTACGGCTGACGGGTACATGGCGCTTCTTTCCGCTGTTTGGAAAGGAAAATAAAAACCAGGTGCAAATCACCTGTTTTTTTTTGTCAGCCAATCATACAACCGTTCTTGCTCTTTAATTTGCTTGGCGACATCAAACTGCTGTTCGATCACTTTGCGCGCCCGCTTGGTAAACGCCGGGATTTGCTCCGGATGTTCCAAAAAAAACCGGATGCCGTTCGCCAGCTCGTGATCGTCTTTTTCCGGCGCGAGATATCCGGTGCGTTTGTGTTCGATCAACTCGGGGATGCCGGCGTGATTCGTTGAGACGACCGGCAGCCCGCTTGCCATCGCCTCTTTCAACACGTTGGGGATGCCTTCGATGTCTCCATCAGAAGCGGTCTCGCTCGCGAGGCAAAATAGATGAGCATGCTCCATTTCGCGAGCGATCGAAGCGGCGTCCATGGCGCCAAGCAGATTGACAAACGGGTCGAGCCCCAACTCCTTGACAAGTCGGCGGATGTTTTCTTCCTCTTTGCCGCTGCCGATAATGCGGAGGCGGCAGCGCGGATGTTTTGCATGCACGTGCCTAAAGGCGCGCACGAGCGTTAAAAAGCCTTTTTTCTCGACGAGCCGGCCGATCGAGAGAATGATGATGTCTCCGTTCTCAGGAATCGTCCGCTCTCGGTACGGAAATAAATCGAGCTCGATGCCGCCATAGAGGACATGAATTTTTTTCGGCGGAAAGCCTAGTGTGATCAGTTCATTGGCGAGGTAGCGGCAGACAGGAAGAAAGAGCGCCCCGTGCTGTTTGAGCAGGCTGTACCGTTTTTGATTGCGCCGCAAGCTTTGATGTTTCGCCGATCCATCGCGGCCACGGATGCTGACGACAAGCGGAATGCGATGGGCGATGCAAAGCGGGAGAATTTCGACGGCATGCTTTCCATGGTGAGCGTGAATGGCGACAATATTTTGTTCTTTGGCGAAGCGGCCGAAATTATCGATGTCGTTGAGGTGATAATAGTTGATGAGAGGAAACGGATGGATGCCGTCATCGGCGAATGACCCGATCATGATCGGGCGGTATTTTTTTAAATGAACCATTTGGTTGTAAATAAAACGTTGATTGATTTTCATTTTTTCATGAAGAAAGTGGGCGATCGTTTGTTTCATTTTTCTCTATCCCTCGCTTTTGAAAAAATCGGACAAGAATGCGAATTTTTTTGTTTCCTGTTCGGCGAGGCGGGTGAGCAAGTTCAAGGACGATGGGCTGTTTACCGCCCGCTTTTGCTTTTCTTGGCCGACCGTTTCGCTGTAAAACACGTGCGGAAACATGGCATCAGCCAAATAGACACTTTTGTATGGAGCATACAGGGAACAAACGGAGAAATAAAGGTCAAATAGCAGCTCCGTTCGTTTTACTGCATCGTTTTTCGGGTTTTTCGTCAAAGAAATAAGCAAAAAGCGAAAATCATCAAGCGGAAGACCATAGTAGGCGAGGTCAAAGTCGATCATGATGACTTCGTGGTTTTCCGCCAATAAAAGGTTGTTGCTGTTGTAATCCCCGTGGCAAATGGCCTTTCGTTCTTTCGCTGTGCGGCAAAAATCAGCTAGATTGCTTTTTTCAAGCCATGCATAACTTTGATTAGCGATCCGGGCCATCTGTTCCATTATATGAGAAAGAGTGTCACCATGATCGATGGCCTTTGCCTGCTCCTCTAACTGTGCTGCTTTTTGCCGATGCGCACTCAGCACGTCTTTCGGCTCCGGAAACGATGAAGGGCAGGGGCCGATCCAATCGGCAAACAGACTGTGAGCATGAAAGCGGGCGAGCCCTTCGATCCGTTGTTGGAAAGAGGGCTTCGTTCCGCTTGGGACGATGTAGTCCATCAAATAGTAGTAATGGCCTTTTCGGTGGATGTAATATTGGTCTGTTTTCGTTTGGAAGATTTTTGGGACATGAAATCCTTCTTGGTACAGCTTTGAATGAAGCAAAATCGGAAAATTCGTTTTGTCTTCGCTCAGCCGTTTCAGCACGTACCGTTCCCTCGTTTTTTTGTTTCGCACAAGCCATACTTTTTCTTTTTTCAGTTCCTTCATGATATCGACTTCAGTTCCAGTCAGGTCGTAACTGCTTAAAATGTCAAACAACAAGCGAGATCGTTTCGAAGCCAAGATCAGTTCCTCCTAGCATCCATTGTCGATTAGTAAAAGTGTATGTAATACGAGAAGAGAATGTATGGACAAGCGCACTAGTCAATGAGAAAACGGCGCCGCCAAAAAAATAAGCGCCGACCGCGCTGGTTGGCGTCAGCCGGCTGTGCTTTCTTTCTTGGTTATTCTTCCTCGTCATCCGAATCAGCGGATGAAGCCGGCCGCATGGAAACAGGGAGATCGATTGCGGTGATTGTGGTTGCATCGATCGCAAGGGAGCGCCCCCCGTCTTTATAAAAGCGGTCAACCAACAGTGAGACGTTGTTCGTCCGCGGCTCGAAGCCGAGAAAAAGCGCATTGTAATGCGTCTCGTTGGCGGTGTGCACGTTAACCTCAGTGTTGAGTGGAAGCGCGGCCAGCTGTTCGTAAAGAGCACGGGGAAGGCGGGGTCGGGTTGGGCGTCGGTTGAAAAAGACATGGTACATCGCGTCGCCTCCTTTCTTGTCCCTTGTGTTAAAAACCTATACTCCATCATATGATTGGCGTAGGAGAGCGTTTGGGTAAACGTCCGCGCCAAAGAGAATTCGCTGGCTGCCAAGTTGGAACGACAAGAGGCAATCGGTTTTTTTTGGCGGTCATGACCGACGGAAAGGGGAGGGGAGCATGGACGATCCGTTTTCATTTGTCCTTCTTTGTTTAGCCATCTTTCGCCTGACACGGCTCATCGTATATGACACGATCACCGCCTGGGTTCGCCGTCCATTTCACGAATGGACGGAGCAGGAACTTCCGGACGGAAGCAAACAAGTATTTCTTTCTTTCAAGGGCAACGGGCTGCGTCGCTGGTTTGGCGAACTGCTGAGCTGCTACTGGTGCACGGGGATCTGGTGTGCGGCGTTTTGTTACATTGGCCTGACTCTTTGGCCGAACGTTTTTGAGCCGCTCATCGTGCTTCTAGCTATTGCCGGCGGGGCGGCGATCATTGAGACGATCGTCAGCAAATGGCTGACGTAAGGAGAAAGGCGGCTATTGCAGTCATGACACAGCCGATGAGGGATGCCGGCGGGCGTCGTTTTGGTCAAAAAAATGGACAGCGAACCGCTCTTGCTGATTGGGCAACGTTCGCTGAAGGAATGGCCGTAGGTGTGGATGGAAGCCGTCGTCAGCCGGTGATGCAAAAACAGCCGCGAAGCTTGTCGGGATGCTGTTGACGGAAGGAAACGCCCAACCGCTATTGTCTGAAATCACGGAGGCCGGCCCAAACCGGCCGGCCAAAACAGCAGGTGCGCCGCTGGGCGGCATGAAGGCGGAAAACGAGCGGGTCACCATTGAATGGTGATATGGTTGGCGGCAGGAACGCCCTTTGGAAGTTCCGCGCAATACACGAACCCATCAACCGTCAATGAGCGGGTGCTGCTGGACGGGCGAACAGTGATTTCAAACTGGGAAAAGCGCCGCTCCCCGCCTGGTTCGAGCGGGGCGTCATAAAGCGGGGCAAGCCAGTATTCCCCGCTTTGCCGCACTTTTTCGCGCCAGTTTTCTTGGGTGAACGTCCAGCTTTCCGCGCTATTGGAGATCAGCGCTTCCTGCTCGGCCTGCACGCTGTTTGGCAAAATGATTTTCCCGCTGAGCACCGCTGTTTTTGGAGGCGAAAGGCGGAGGCAGATAATCAGATGGTGAAGCGGCGCCGTTCCGTGATTGCGAATGATGAAATCGCCGATGATGGTCAGCTCTTCCTCGTCAAGATGCGTCGGAACGATGACAGAATAGTGAAACAGCGCCAACACTGAGGCAGTTTGCTTAAGATCGGACGTTGGCGCCCGCTTTGAGACATTGTGCTCTGCTTCTTCCAAAGCGATTTCACATAAGAGAAGCTGGCGTTCCAAGGCGGCGATTTTTTTCTTGTACGTTTCAACGTTGGTTGTTTCTGCTTCACGCAGCTTCTCTTTCAAATAGGCGCTGCGCATTTTTTCCTTGGCCAACTCGGCCTCCAGCTGTTGCACTTGTTGCCGGTATGAGGCCGCTTCTGACCGGTAGTGGATGATTTGTTGCTGCAGACGGAGATGTTGGTCGTTTTTGTTTTTCATACGGTTTCCACCCCTTCCATTCTCATCTTATGTATCCATTGCGGGCGCATGCCATATAAAAAAGGCTGTTGTTGGAACAACAGCCTGAACGGTGCAGGACGCTACATGGCCGGGAATACGTCCGGGCATTGCGGCGGGAACTTGGTTGTCGGGCAAAGCACGGCTTCGGCCAATTCTTCGCGCGGTTGGCAGAAACGAGCTTCGACTTCGATTTTGACGTCAGCTTCCACTTGGACTTCAAGGCATAAGGTGATGGAAACATCAAGCTGAGCAAAGTTGTCTGTGCAGACTAAGCTCGTGTCGCATTCGAAGAACGAAATATGGCAGTTGAGCTGCGTGCCTTCCGGGGCGCACAAGATGAACGTTTGTGCTGTAGCGAACGGAATTGGCTTCGATTGGCAAATGACCGTGCCGGTTGGGCTGACAATTTGCACGACGACATGCCCTTTGACGAGCGCTTTGACCTTTTGCAGCGTCACCGTTTCCCCAGAAGGAAGGGTGACGTTTACGGACTGCCGGCCGTTTGGCTGCGTAATTTCCTGGCAAATCAATGCGTCCTGGTCAACGACCGAGTCGATCGGGTTTCCATCGGCGTCCGTCAGGAAGCAGCGGATCGTCAAGTGTTGCGGGTTTGTATGTTGCGCTCCCAAAAAATCGCAAATCGTTCCTTCCCGCCGGCAGTGGTCCATCGGGAAAATCGCTTCCAAATCCTCGCCGCTGAAGCTTCGCAATGGTACATCGATTTGGCGCGTCACCCAGTCGTAAATTTTGCGCGTTCTGATGCATACTCTTTCTGTATCGCGACGGTGATGATGACCCATTTTCTTCGTTCCTCCTATCGTTCATTTGTTCCCCAACGCCTGGTGGTTTGGGACTACTGTATACTATGGAACGGCTTAGGTAAATGTGTTGGGACAGATGCGGATTTTTTGTTGGTGGGCGCAGACAACGATGAATCAAAGGGGGAGATGTCGAATGATGAAAGACAAACACGGGGCGATGAACGCAGAGAGAAGGGGGACGGGTGAACAGCGGCTCACTGAGCGAATTGCTGAACTTGAGCGCCGGCTGAAAGAGGTGGAAGCCGAAAACATTGTGTTAAAGGAACTAGCTTACCAAAGCGCCAAGCGCTACGAGCAGCTCAAACAGCTGGCGAAGGAAAATGACGAACTCCGCCGTCAGCTGCTGCAATCTCCATGGATCGAAGAAGCAGGCAAGGTGGATGAGGACGAACGGCCGGACAGCTGGTTTTTCCGCACACTGAGGCAAGAAAATGCCATCATGCCCCGCCCGGAGCGAAACAAAGAAAAATGAGAGGCACCCTTGGCTCACCAAGCCATACAATAGCAGTAGCCGCTCATTTTTCCTCTCGCCGTTAGACATTGTTTGTTTTTATGCCGTTTCGATTAGAGACGAATCGTACGGAAATGGACTTGAACATAAATTGGTTGATCGGCGAGGGCTACACTTTTTTCGGGATGGGGGGATGAGGAATGAAGAAGCCAACTCCGTCGAAACCGGTGACAAGGGTGCTCTCTTCGACAACGCAGCCTGTGCGGCGCCCAAGCGGCTGCGGCTGCGGTCGGCCAGCAGTCATCAAGAAATAACTGAAATCCGTGAGAGATGCCTATACTTCGCTTCGCCTCCTTGCATAGTCTAACAGTGCAACTAGGCGAAAGGAAGGGGGGAAGGGCATGTCGGATCGGAAAAAAGCGAAAGTCATTCATGTCGATAAATTGATCATTCATGCCGATGACATCGTCATTATGCCGCGCGGCCGCATCCGCGATCCATGGTTGTTCCCGCACCGCGATGATGTGGAAATGGAAGCTGCTGAAGATGTGCAGGACCGGGATAAGGAAGAACATGTTGAAGGAGGTCATGATCGAAACGAAGGAGAACGGAGACCGTTCTCGTGGATCTAGACATAAAGCAAATGGGGACGCAAAACGGTGGAGCGTTTTAAAAATTACGGGCTTTGGCTGGCAGTCGGATCGTTTGTCGTGATTGCGCTTGAGACGTTCGGTGTCGACATTGATCTTGGCAAATATGAACAACTGTACCATGCCTTCTTAAGCATTTTGGTGATGGCCGGTATTTTAAACAACCCGTCGCTCGGCCGCGGTTATTCTGACAAAGTTGATAAAAAGTCGTAAACCGTATGGGCGCCTGCAGAAGGCGCCCTTTTCGTGCCCGGAAAAGCTGGAAAGGTGGCAGAACGTCTTGCAGAAAATGACAATTATAATTTGGCGGCAAAAAAACATTCTAAACATTGTCATCACCAATCTTACACCATATAAGGAGGACACGAATCATGACGGTTGCAACACAAGTCCAACAAACATTGGCGGGGTTAAAATCGGCTCAAGCGAGCTTCGAAACGTTTGCTTTGCAAACCGAAAACCAAGCCGCAAAACAGCTTTACCAACAAGCTGCCCAACAAACGCAGGCGGTCATTGATTTGGTGAACTCGCGCATGCAAGAAATTCAAAACGAAGAGCCACAATATAAACAACAATAACCTTCGCCAAGGCGAATGGGATGGTTCAGGCGGGAAGGTTGGCAGCACGCCAACCTTTTCCCGACTTTGCGGAAATACATAAAACGAATGGGTTGATGGAGATGAAAAAATGGTGGTTGGCGGCCGTTGCTGCGATGATTGCAGCGAGCGGCTGTGCTAAGGAAGAAATGGAACAAAAGCAATCGCTGCAAGGAGCGAACTTGCTGAGAACCCAAACGTCCGGGACGGCGAAACATGCGGAGCTTAACCAAGATCCGGCTGAGCGAGCGGCCAGCTATTTGCGCGGGCGCGACGACGTTCGAGACGTGGTGGCGGTCAACAGCGGGGATCGGTTGCTCATCGCTTATCAAATTCCCCATATGAAGCGGTGGAGTCGAAAACAAATTGAGAAAGACATTGACCAAAAACTGCGCGACCTGTTTCCTGGCTATGACGTTGTTTCCTCGAGCGATTTGAAAATTTTTTGGAAGACGAAGGCATTAAAAGCCAACATGGACAATCGACGCTGGGATGAACGAAAAGTCAATCGGGAAATCAGGCGCATTGAAAAGCTAAGCAAAGAGCAAACATAAGAGGTGTCATTATGGCGAATGAAAAACGGAAAAAGCTGACCCCGGTTCAGCAGGAATACCATTTATTCGAAAAAGAGCGGGAAACGAAGCGCCCTATCGTTCGCAACTGTGTTTGCGCGTTTCTCGTTGGCGGAATCATTTGCACGATCGGGCAGGCGATCTCTTATTTCTATATGTACTTCTTTGATTTCACCGAGCAAACGGCAGGCAATCCGACGGTGGCGACGATGGTCTTTTTGTCGATGATTTTAACTGGGCTTGGCGTTTATGACCGGATCGCCCAATTCGCCGGGGCGGGAAGCGCCGTGCCGGTGACCGGGTTTGGCAACGCCGTCATCTCGGCGGCGATTGAGCACCGGACGGAAGGATTTGTGTTAGGCGTCGGCTCGAACATGTTCAAGCTCGCCGGATCGGTCATCTTGTTCGGCACGTTTTCCGCCTTTGTTATCGCCCTTGTCAAAACGATTGCGACCCAGTGGGGGGGATTGTAATGCTGAAAGGGCACCGCACATGGGTGTTTGCGAACAAGCCGGCGATCATCGCAACAGCGGCGGTCGGCGGGCCTTTTGAGGCGAACGGCCGCCTCGCGGACGACTTTGATCTTCTTCACGAAGATTTATGGCTCGGAGAGGAGTCGTACGAGAAGGCGCACCGCGTGCTCATTGAAGAAGCAGCGTTTCAGGCGATGGAAAAAGCCGGCCTGGAGAAAGAAAAAGTGCAATTTTTCATTGCCGGCGACTTGATCAACCAAATGACCCCGACGAACTTTGCCGCCCGGACGCTCGGCATGCCGTATCTCGGTGTTTTTGGCGCCTGTTCCACCTCGATGGAAGGGCTGGCGCTAAGCGCTTTTATTACGAACTACGGCGGGGCAGACTATATATTAACCGGAGCCTCAAGCCACAATGCCGCCGTCGAAAAGCAGTTCCGCTACCCGACGGAATACGGCGGGCAAAAGCCGCCGACGGCGCAGTGGACAGTGACGGGAGCAGGCGTGGCGATCGTCAGCTCGAAAGGGGACGACGGGCCACGCGTGACTGCGGCGACGATCGGCCGCGTTGTAGATATGGGGCTTGCCGACCCGTTCAACATGGGTGGAGCGATGGCGCCAGCGGCGGTCGATACGATTGAGGCGCATTTGCGCGACATGCAAATCGATGCATCGTATTACGATTTGATCGTCACCGGCGATCTAGGGCGAATCGGCCGCCAAGTCTCCCTTGACTTGTTGCGTCAGCACGGCATTGACATCGATGAAGAGCGCTACCAAGATTGCGGGCTGCTCATTTACCGCGATGGGCAGCCGGTCTTGTCCGGCGCAAGTGGAGCGGCTTGTTCCGCCGTTGTCGTTTACGGGCATCTCATCAAACGGATGCGGCGCGGCGAGCTGAAGCGCATTTTGGCAGTCGCGACAGGAGCGCTATTGTCGCCGCTATCGTTCCAGCAAAACGAGACGATTCCATGCATCGCCCACGCGGTGGCGATCGAGTATGGAGGTGAGGCGTAGCGTGTTGGCTATGTTTTTTTGGGCGTTTGTCGTCGGCGGGCTGATTTGCGTGATCGGGCAAATTTTGATGGATGTGTTTAAACTGACACCTGCGCATACGTTGACGATTCTCGTCGTCGTCGGGGCGATTTTGGATGGATTCGGTTTGTATGAGCCACTCATTGATTTTGCCGGCGCCGGGGCGACGATTCCGATTACGAGCTTTGGAAACGCGCTCGTTCACGGCGCGATGCAAGAGGCGGAAAAACACGGCATTATCGGCGTATTGACCGGCATGTTTGAAGTGACGAGCGCCGGCATCTCCGCGGCGATCGTCTTTGGGTTTATCGGGGCGCTCTTGTTCCGCCCGAAAGGATAGGAGGGATCTTCCATGACCGTTGCTTCGCAGGTGAAACAAACGTTGGCGAGCTTAAAAGGCATTCACGCTGGGCTGCAACAGCTGGCGCTCACTTCCCAGGATGAAACGGCGCAGCGGACGTTTCATGAAGCGATGCTTGCGACAGAGGAGATCATCGCGGACATCAAAGACCGGATCGGCCGGCTCGAGTTCGAAGAGCCGCAATACCACGGAAAGTAAGGAGCATGATCGATGCCTATATGGTTAGAAACCGCCATTCGTTCGATTTGCATTTTAATCGGGTTATTTGTTATTACCCGCATTCTCGGCAAAAAGCAATTATCAAAATTGTCGTTTTTTGAATACATCGTCGGCATTACCGTCGGCGATATCGCTGGAACGATGTCGGTTGATTTAGGGATTTCGTTGCAAGAAGGCATCACCAGCATTTTGATTTGGTCGCTGTTTCCAGTGGCTGTCGCTCGTCTCTCGCTGCGCAACAAGAAATTTCGCGATTTTGTCGAGGGCAATTCCACGGTTTTTATTAAAAACGGCAAAATTTTAGAGGAAAACTTGAAACGGGAGAAATATACGGTTGACGAGCTGCTCGAACAGTTGCGCAAAAAAGATGTGTTCCGCGTCGCCGACGTCGAGTTTGCGGTGCTTGAGCCAAACGGCGACTTGAACGTGTTGCTGAAGCGGGAAAAGCAGCCGCTCACGGTTGGCGACGTGTTCCCAAACCCGCCGCGGGAAAAAGAGCCGCAAACGGTCATTATGGACGGCATGATTTTGGATGAGCCGCTCGCTACGATGGGGCTTGGCCGCGGCTGGCTGAAGGAACAGCTTGACAAGCAAGGAGTGGCGATTGAAAATGTGTTTCTCGCCCAAGTTGATTCATACGGACAGCTGACGATCGATTTGTACGATGATAAGATCCAAATTGCCGAGCCGCAAGAGAAAATGCTGCTCTTGGCCGCGATGAAAAAAGTGCAGGCTGACTTGGAGCTGTATGCGTTGCAGACCGAATCCGAAGAGGCGAAGGCGCTGTATGAACGAAATGCAGCGAAAATGGCAGAGCTTGTGCAAAAAGTTGAACCGCTCTTGCGAAACTGATGACATAGGAGGAAACGACGATGGAAGACAAACGGACAAAAACGACCGATGAGGAAATTCAAATCCAATTGAAAACGAACGACCGCTCCGAGCGGACGCGGACAACCGATGAGGAAATTTCGATTGAATTGATGTTTGACAGCCCGCAGCTGACGCGCCAGCCGAAAGATGATGACGAAATCGAATACTAACGGCGCTCTTTTTTGATCGACAACGCGGTACAGCGAGTCCGTCCTAACGGCAAAATAAGGCTGTCCGAAAACGTTTTGCGGACAGCCTCGTTTTTTTTTTGCGCCAGTCGCCGTCCAAAAAAGCGGACGGCGTTTTTACGTTCATCCGGATGGCTTTCAAAGCAAAACAGGATCGACTTACGCCGGCAGAGACTGCAAAAAGGCGCGCACCTCTTCCGGCGTTTTGGCGTCAGCGCTGTGCAGATGAGCAATTTTTTCTCCGTTGCGGAAGACAAGCAGGCTCGGGATGCCAAGTACCTGGTATTTCTCGCCAAGTTCCGGAAACTGGTCACGGTCGATTTCAAACCAATCATATTGTCCGTAGTCGCGAACGATGTCATCGATGAACATATTGAGGCGCACGCAGTCTGGACACCAAGTCGTATAAAATTTGACGATGGCCGGTTTACCGCCGGAAATGGCAGCTTGGAATTGTTCAGTCGTTTCAATGTTTTTCACGTTCGTTCCCTCCCTTTCATGTTGCCGTTCATCTTTACTTTATCATATGGCGAGGCAAAAAAAGAACGGTGACGCCTTCACCTCGGGCAGTCGTTTTTGCATACAACAGTAAGAAAGGGGGGGAAAGTGTGAGCAAAGAACTGGAAAAGGCGCTCGAAGGTTGGGTTGCGTCGCGCAAAGAAGGGCATGAAACGTTCATCCGGCTGTTTGAACAATGGGGAAAGGACTTTAACAAACAGCTGCAGGAAATCGAAAAATTGAACAATGGATTTTTAAAAAGTGTGCAAGGCAACTTAGACTATATCGAGCGATGGTTTGCGAAGAAGGAGCGGGAATTTGCCGAGCTGTTCCGCCGGTTTGGATGACAAAATGGCCTTTGCGCCCATACGCCTCGCTAAGCCGGTGAATACGATACAGTAAACAGAGAAGGAGGTGCATCATGATGGGCTTCTGCGGCTACGGATTTCCGTATTACGGCTACGGCTATGGCGGAGGCTATGGCGGTGGCTTTGTGCTGATTGTCGTGTTGTTCATTTTGTTGATTATTGTCGGCGCGGCATTTGTCGCCTAACGGAAAAAAGCGAATGGGATACGGGCCGTTTCGGCGCCACGGAGCGGCTCGTATTTTTCTTTCCTTATTGATGCACGCCGAGGCGGGGGCATCATACGATATAGCAGGGAGAAGGAGGCGGAACGATGGATCAGCAATTTTTTAAAAACATCGAAAAGAAAACAGGTGTCAATATGAAAGACGTTTTTGAGCTCGCCAACTCGCTGCAAAACGCCAATTTCAGCGACGAAAAAACGGTGCGCCAAGTCGTGAAGCGGGTGGCGCAAATCGCCAATCGAAAAGTGCCAAAAGAGCTTGAAGACCAAATCGTCAAGGCCATTGTCCATAACGGCAAGCAAATTGATTTCAATACGATCGCCGATATGCTGAACAACAAAAAATAGGCCAAAGGGAGCTTGCGTGCGCACAGCTCCCTTTTTTATCCTCTCTGCCCGAGCAAAAGAAAAGGTGTCTAGGGATCCCCCAGCTCTTGATGCAATGTAGGCGGGGAACGCTCAATCAGCTGGTCATTCGAGCGATTTCACCATCGTGACATGCGGGATGCCGGCGTCCATAAAGACGCCGGAGACGGTCGTGTAGCCGAGCTTTTTGTAAAACGGTTCCGCGTGCGTCTGGGCGTTCAGTTTCGCCGTTTTCGCCCCTTTTGTTTTCGCCAGCTGTTCGATCGCTTCCATCACCATCCGTCCGGCGCCGCGGCCGCGGTAGGACGGCAGGACGCAAATGCGCTCGATTTTGCCGACGCCTTCGTCAATGAAACGGAGTCGTCCGGCGCCGACCGGTGTTTCGCCGTCATACAGGACGAGATGGAACGATTCGTGCTCGAACGAATCCATCTCCTCTTCTTCCGGGACGTTTTGCTCTTCGATGAACACAATCCGGCGGACGCGCAAGGCGTCTTCATACAAGGAGCATTCCCGTTAGGAGCTTTTCCGGGGACTTGATCAAAAAAAGCCCTCTTGGTATGATGCAGGGGTGTCAACCACATCACTCACCATACCAAGGAGGACTTCAGATGAATTGTACACAAAACTATAAAATTGATCAAGTAACCGAACAAACGCTTGTCGTGGGTATTGATATCGCGAAACGAACCCACTACGCCTGCTTCGTGGATGACCGGGGGCGCGTGCTTCGCAAATCGTTCCCGATCTTCCAGTCGAAAGAGGGGTTTCAACAGCTGTATAAAGCGATTCAGGGGGCGATGCAAGCGTTCGGGAAGTCAGAGGTGATCGTCGCCGTGGAGCCGACCGGGCACTACTGGTTGAACCTGGCCTACTTCCTCGAGGAGCACGGGATCCCGTTGGTCATGGTCAACCCGGCGCATGTGTACCGGTCGAAAGAACTTGATGACAACCTGCCGACGAAACACGACGCCAAAGACGCCCTGGTCATTGCCAGACTGGCAAAAGACGGACGATTCCTCGTTCCCCGGCTGCTGCACGAGATTGAAGCCGATTTGCGCGTGGGGAGCACGCTCAAAGAGAAGCTCCGCAAGGAACAGACGGCGGTGAAAAACGCGATCGTCCGCTGGACGGATCGGTATTTTCCAGAGTTTTGGACCGTGTTTCGTGACTTGGGGAAAACGGCGCTTTCGGTGTTGGAGTGGACGCCGCTTCCGGCTGATATGGCCGGCCGGACGGTGGAGGAGCTTCTTGAGGTGTACCGGCAAAGCGAAGGGATGAAATGCCCGCAGAAGGCCAAAATTCAGGCGTTGATCAACACCGCGAAGGACTCGATTGGGGTGACGGAAGGGACAGCGATGGCCCGGTTTGAGATCGCCGCGCTCGTCCGCCGATACCGCCAATTGGAGGCGGAGATCGCTGCACGGGACGCCGAGTTGAAGGCATTGGTTCAAACGACGATGGAGTACCAATGGTTGAAAACGGTCGACGGGTTGGGAGACGCCACGATCATCGATCTGCTGGCGGAGATCGGCAGCTTCGCCCATTATCGGGACCCGCGCCAATTGGTGAAGTTGGCGGGCCTGACGCTCAAGGAGAACTCCTCCGGCCAGCGCAAAGGGCAAAAGCACATCTCCAAACGGGGACGGAAACGGCTGCGATCAGTGCTGTTTCGGGCGGTGATTCCGCTGATTCGGCATAACGAGGCGTTTCGCGAGCTGCATGAGTATTATACGACCCGATCCGTCAATCCGCTGACCGGAAAGCAGTCCATCGTCGCCTTGTGCCGGAAGCTGTTGAATGTGCTGTTTGCGATTTGTACGAAGAAACAAGCGTTTGACGCGGAGCGAATGAAACAGGACGTCTTGTCCCAGGTGCAACGGGCGGCCTAAGGCCTCCCCCCTGCGAACGGAAGAATCGTTGGACAACGAGATGACACCGGAGAAGCTGGCGTGATTTCATCCATTCGACCTTGAGTCCCTAAAGGAGCTTGGCCGGCCTCCGCCTGATGACGAGACCGAACGAGGGAATGTTGGCGCGAAGACGCCCGGAGACATGGGAGGGTTCGTCCTCATCAGCGACGCGGAGATCCAAAGGGTGCATCGAATATGCTTCCCCCCGCGGCAGGAAAATATAACCAGCCGTGGCCGCGAAGCGCACCCTAGGTCTGTAAGATATCCACAAAACTGAAAAAGGATGTAAGGGATTTTGTCGAAAAATATTTTTTGGACACCCCTGAGAGGCCGAAAAGCCTTGATAGATCAACATTTCTAGAGGGAGGTTTTGATTTTTTTGGAACATATAACAATAGCCAAATTGAATGAATTAGATGAGATAGTAAGAATCGATGCGGAAGTTATTGGAGACGAAAGCAGAAGAACATACATAAAGAAAGCAATTGAAGAAGGGTGTTGTTTAGTCGCTAAAGTTAACAGGTCAATTGTTGGTTTTTTGGTTTACAACACTCATTTTTTTGAATGTAGTTTTATCTCATTAGTTGTTGTAAAACCTTCAGAAAGAAGAAAAGGATATGCGAAATCACTAATCAAGTATTTTGAAAATATATCTCCAACGGAAAAGATTTTTTCTTCAACGAATCAATCTAATGAGAGAATGCACAGGGTATTCTTATCACTTGGATATAGTAAGAGTGGTTTTATTGATAATCTGGATGAAGGAGACCCTGAAATAATTTACTTTAAACAACTCAAAAAATAACTCTCTTACTTATCTCCCATGGAAGAACGAATGAACTTCCATCATCTGTGGCGCTACGAAGCGATGCATGGGCGGCTAACGGGTGGAATTAGTTCAATCCAAAATAAAAAAGGTAAGCAAACATATTATACATGACTAATATGTGCTTACCTTTATTTTTTTAGCATTTTTTAATTTTAGGTCTTGATAATTAAACAATGCGTTTTATTTTTTACCTCCTTCCCAAGTACGCTCCTTCCTTTGCCTCACCCCATTATATTTTTGCTTGTTAGGCGCGTAAATTATATAATTTTAGCCTGAATCCGTGATAAAAACGCGTTCAAACTGCTGAGAAAGCTTGATAAATCAACAAATATCACACTTTTTGCTTTTCACTCAATAAGTGAACATCCGAAACTGGGCTAAACCCTTGATATGATTACGTTTTCCGGTGCTTTTGATGAGCTGCTGTCACGGATTCAGGTTTAGTATATATATCCTAATTTTTTCCGTGAAAATGCATGCGCCCCGATGAGTCATTTTCATGCCCGGGTGGAGAGCAAAAATTGCTCATGGAACTTTTCCGTGAAAATGCATGCGCCCCGATGAGTCATTTTCATGCCCGGGTGGAGAGCAAAAATTGCTCATGGAACTTTTCCGTGAAAATCCCCACCACTTGGTGAGTGCGGTATACGCTCCTGATCCGTGAGGGTATACTGAAAATGGCCAAAAAAGGCAATAGGAAAGCAGAGGTGCCCGATTTTAGGCATCTCGTATAACCTGTCTGCCTTTTGGCTAGACTAAATAAGTTGTGGTTGGCGGAACGGCTCTTTGCGGGAGATCATGCAAAAGATGATCACCAACATCCGCCGAGCAATGGCGATGAGGGCTTTTTTCTTCCCGCACCGGGCCGCCAACGACCAAAACTTTCGGGACAAGGGATGCGTCTTGGATCGAGCTGCTGACCATGCCGCCTCGCATAACGCCGATCGGAGATGGGGATTGCCTTTTGTCGTGCGCGTGCTCTTTCGCTTTCCGGCGCTTTCATGGTTGCCGGGGGACAACCCCGTCCATGAAGCCGCCCGTTCCGGCGTTTCAAAGACGCTCATGTCGGTTCCCATCTCGGCGATGATGACGGCGGCGGTTTGTTTTTTGATTCCAGGCATGGTCATCAGTAAGTCCACTTCCTCGCGATACGGCTCGAGCAGGCGGTCGATATGCTGGTCGACTTCTTCGATTAACTGCTCCAATTCCTCAACGTGTTTCCACAAGAGGCGAAGGAGACGGAGCTCGTGTTCGGTCAAGGTGCCGAGCAGCGAATCGTACACCGCTTGCTTTTTCTTTTTGAGCCTTCCGCGCAGGCATTGATCCAACTCGTCCTTGTCCACGTATCCCTTCTCAAGCAGCCGGGCGAGGATGTCTTTTCCGGAAACGCCGAAGAGATCGGAGAGGACCGAGCCGAGTTTGACATTGGAAGACTCGAGCACTTTTTGAATCCGGTTTTTCTCCGAAGTCAGCTGTCCGACCCACTTTTTGCGGAGGCGGGTAAAATCCCGCAATTCGCGAATATCCGCTGGGGGGACGAAACTTTTTTCAACGAGTCCATGGCGGAGCAGCTTGGCGATCCACTCGGCGTCAGAGACATCGGTTTTTCTTCCCGGGACATTTTTGATCCGCTGCGGATTGGCCAGTGTCAAGTCGACATAGCCCTCGAGGAAGGCGAAGACCGGTTTCCAATACACGCCGGTGGATTCCATGGCGACATGGGTAACGCCATGTTCTTCGAGCCACTCAAGCAGGTCACCAAGTCCCTTCGAGAACGTGGAGAAGGTTTGAATGTCCTTTTGAATGTGTCCATCTTCTTCCCATAGCGCGCAGGCGACGATGGTTTCGGCATGAACATCCAATCCTGCGCAGCGAGGATAGATGACATCCATGATGAAAATCCTCCTTTTCGATGATCGAGTGCGCAAACAGCGAATCCACGGGAGAAATGCGGCAGTTTTCCGTTCGTCGTCACCTTTCCTCTATCACAGGAAAGGGCGGACAATGGGTGGTGCACCCAGTGGATTCAAACACTTTTCCGTACAGGGTCTAAGCCACCATTAAGCATAACGTCCTGTTGAACTGTTTGCGCCTATTCTTCATTATGGGAAGAAAAGGGGGATTTTCATGCCCGGGTGGAGAGCAAAAATTGCTCATGGAACTTTTCCGTGATTATACCCAACCGCGGTAGCGAGCTGCTTCTGCTGTTTGACGCAGCCCGATCATGTACGCCGCCATGCGCATATCCACACGGCGCGATTCCGCCAATTCATAGACGCGATGAAACGCGCTCGTCAATTTCTCTTTCAACTTCTCGACAATTTCCTCTTCCGTCCAATAATAGCCTTGGTTGTTTTGCACCCATTCAAAATAGGAAACAGTCACCCCGCCAGCGCTCGCCAGCACATCAGGCACCAATAGCACACCCCGCTCCGTCAAGATTTTGGTCGCTTCCAGCGTCGTCGGGCCGTTGGCCGCCTCGACCACAATTTTAGCGCGAATATTCGCGGCATTGTCACGCGTAATTTGATTCGCTACCGCGGCCGGAACTAAAATATCACACTCTTTTTCCAGCAGCTCTTGATTGGTGATGACATTCTCAAACAGCGTTGTCACCGTGCCAAAACTGTCGCGGCGATCCAACAAATACGGAATATCCAGTCCGTTCGGGTCATACAACGCGCCATACGCATCGGAAATGCCAATGACGCGAGCTCCAGCTTCATGCAAAAACTTGGCCAAAAAGCTGCCTGCATTGCCGAATCCTTGAATAATGACCCGCGCCCCCTGCAACTCGATTCCCGCTTTTTTCGCTGCTTCTTCGATGCAAATCGTGACACCGAGCGCCGTTGCTTTTTCCCGACCTTGGGAGCCGCCGAGCACAAGCGGCTTGCCGGTGATAAAGCCAGGGGAATCAAATTCGCGGATGCGGCTATATTCATCCATCATCCACGCCATAATTTGCGAGTTGGTAAACACGTCCGGCGCAGGGATATCTTTGGATGGCCCCACGATCTGACTGATCGCCCGCACATAGCCGCGGCTGAGCCGCTCCAGCTCACCCATCGACATGTTCCGCGGGTCGCAGACGATGCCACCTTTGCCGCCGCCATACGGCAAACCGACAATTCCGGCTTTGATCGTCATCCACATCGACAGCGCCTTGACTTCTTCCTCGGTGACATCTGGATGAAAACGAATGCCTCCCTTGGTCGGCCCTACGGCATCGCTATGCTGGGCGCGGTAGCCGGTAAACACTTTCACCGTTCCGTCATCCATACGGACGGGAATGCGTACGGTAAGGACGCGCAATGGTTCTTTGAGCAGCTCATACATCTCCTCGCCGTAGCCGAGTTTGGCCAGCGCCTCTTTGATCACGCGCTGGGTGGAGAGAAACATATTTTCTTCCATCGTCTCATTCGCCTCTTTGACTCGATTTATGGACGGGACAAGACATTCGCAATCCGTTCGAACGCCCAATCCAATTCCTCTTTCGTAATGATGAGCGGCGGTGCGAAGCGAATGACCGTCTCATGCGTTTCCTTGCAAAGCAATCCTTGCTCTTTCAGCGCCTCACAGTACGGACGCGCCGGCACATGCAGCTCAACGCCGATAAATAAGCCGCGGCCGCGGATCTCTTTAATATCGTCGTTTCGGATTTGTTTTAGTTTCGAAAGGAAGTATTCGCCAAGCTCAAGCGAACGCTCCGCTAGACGCTCTTCTTCAATCACTTCGAGCGCCGCGATCGACACCGCACATGCAAGCGGATTGCCGCCAAACGTCGATCCGTGCGAGCCGGGTTCAAACACCGACAAAATGTCGCGGTTGGCGACGACGCAGGAAATCGGGAACACCCCGCCGCCCAACGCTTTCCCTAAAATATACATATCAGGCACAACATCTTCCCAGTCGCAGGCAAATAACTTTCCTGTTCGCCCCAACCCCGTTTGAATTTCATCAGCGATGAACAACACGTTGTTTTCCTTGCACACGTCATACGCGGCTTTTAAAAAGCCTTGCGGTGGAATGCGGATGCCGGCTTCCCCTTGGATCGGTTCGACAAGAAACGCCGCCGTATTCGATGTAATCGCCGCTTTCAACGCTTCGATGTCGCCGTACGGGATGATTTTCACTCCGGGCAAAAGCGGCCCAAAACCGCGTTTATAGGCCGGTTCGGACGACAAGGACACCGCGGCGAGCGTCCGGCCGTGGAAATTGCCTTCACAAACGATGATTTCCGCTTCGTTGTCCGGAACGCCTTTTACATCATACGCCCAACGGCGCGCCGCCTTGAGCGCCGTTTCCACCGCCTCGGCGCCGGTGTTCATCGGCAGCACCATCTCTTTTTTCGTCAACCGGCACACTTTTTCGTACCACGGGCCGAGCTGGTCGTTATGGAACGCGCGCGATGTGAGCGTCACCCGATCGGCTTGCTTTTTCAACGCTTCAATAATCTTCGGATGGCGATGGCCTTGGTTGACAGCGGAATAAGCGCTTAACATGTCCATATAGCGGTTGCCCTCTGGGTCTTTCACCCATACCCCTTCCGCTTCCGAAATGACAATCGGCAATGGATGATAATTTCGTGCTCCATATCGTTCCGTTTGTTCGATGAGCTGTTGCGATTTTGTCGTCATCAAAATCCCCCTTTTTTTCCTCACTCTCCACCTTCACGGACAACGTTTGCCTTCATCCGACGATTGACGGACCAACGTTCCATTACAGGAAAAGGGCGGCTGCGGCCGCCCCGCCATTAAAACATTTCCGATACGGTTTTCGCTTGCATATGGAGAATCAAATAGTCCGGGCCGCCAGCTTTCGAGTCGGTGCCTGACATGTTAAAGCCGCCAAACGGCTGATAGCCGACAATGGCCCCCGTGCAGCCGCGGTTGAAGTACAAGTTGCCGACATGGAACTCGTGCCGCGCTTTTTCGAGATTCGCCCGATTGCGCGAAATGACGGCGCCTGTCAATCCGTATTCCGTATTGTTCGCGATCTCAAGCGCATGGTCAAAGTCGCGCGCTTTCGCAAACGCCACGACCGGTCCGAAAATTTCCTCCTGCATGATGCGCGCGTTCGGGTCGACATCAGCAAACACGGTCGGCTGGATGAAGAATCCTTTCGAGTCGTCTCCTTCTCCGCCCGTCATGAGACGGCCTTCTTGTTTGCCGATTTCGATATACTCCATAATTTTGTTGTACGCCCCTTGGTCGATGACCGGGCCCATAAACGTCGCTTGCTCTGCCGGGTCGCCGACGTTGAGCTGTTTCGTCAGCTCGACGACGCGGTTCAACACTTGGTCGTAGACATCTTGAACAACAATCGCGCGCGAGCACGCCGAGCATTTTTGTCCCGAGAAGCCAAACGCTGACGCGACGATCGATTGCGCCGCCAGTTCGAGATCGGCTTCTTTATCGACGACGATGGCGTCTTTGCCACCCATTTCCGCGATGACGCGTTTCAGCCAAATTTGCCCTGGGTGCACTTTCGCTGCCCGCTCATAAATGCGGATGCCGACATCCCGCGATCCGGTGAAGCTGATAAATCTTGTGCGCGGATGGTCAACCAAATAGTCGCCGACTTCCGCGCCGCTGCCCGGGATATAGTTCAATACACCAGCCGGAAGCCCCGCTTCTTCCAACACTTCCACAAATTTATACGCCACCACCGGCGTTGCGCTCGCCGGTTTCAACAGCACCGTATTGCCCGTGACAAGCGAAGCGACCGTTGTTCCCGCCATAATGGCAAACGGGAAGTTCCACGGCGAAATGACAACCCCGACGCCAAGCGGGATATAGAAAAACCGGTTCGTTTCCCCCGGACGGCTTTCGACCGGAATGCCGTCTTTCAACTTCAACATTTGCCGGCCGTAATATTCCATAAAGTCAATCGCTTCCGCGGTATCGGCATCCGCTTCGCGCCACGGTTTGCCTGCTTCTTTCACCAGCCAAGCGGAAAACTCGTGCTTGCGCCGGCGTACGATCGCCGCCGCCCGGAACAAAATATCGGCCCGCGCTTCCGGGCTCATCCGGCTCCATGTGCGGAACGCCTCATCAGCGGTTTTCATCGCCCGCTCCGCCAGCTCTTTGTTCGCTTTCGCCACCCGGCCGACCACTTCCGTTTTGTTCGCCGGATTGATCGAAGTGATTTTGTCTTCCGTCATCACCCGCTCGCCGCCGATCACAAGCGGATAATCGCGCCCAAGCTCCGATTCCACTTTTTTGAGCGCCGCTAAAAACGCTTCACGGTTCGCTTCCACGGTAAAGTCGGTGAGCGGTTCGTGTCTGTACGGCTGCACCATTTCGTCATCCTCCTTTTAAAGGCAAAAAAATTTTTCGTTATAAAACGATTTCATAGTTATATTATGCAAATGATTATGGCTTTTTTCAATTGTTTTTACTTGGCGGCCTTGAGCTCCCCCTTTTCCGCATTTAGAGGCTGAAGCCGTTTTTTCGCCACAAGGTGGTAGTACCCGTAGCAAGCGAGCAAAAACGGAATGCCGCAGTAAAGAGCGATCCGTTGATCTGGGATAAAGGCCAGTCCGATGATCGTCGCCATATTCAACGCAAACGCGGCCAGCGGCACGAACGGATACAACGGCGTCCGGTATTTCAGATCGCGCACATCGCCGCCTTCGCGCAAAAACGCTTTCCGGCCGAAATAGCTTGACAGCGCGATGGAAGCCCACACCGTGACGGCGCCAAACCCGGCGATCGCCGTCAGCCAGACGTACACCGTATCTTCCGCATACACGCTGCACAACAGAGACAAGCAGCCGATGGCAATGCTGGCAATAAGCGCATTGATGGGCACGCCGCGTTTCGATAGCTTGCTGAAAAACGGAGTGACCATGCCTTGGCGCGACATCGACCAGAGGACGCGCGATGTCGCATATAAGCCCGAGTTGGCCACCGACAACACCGCGGTAATAATCACAAAGTTCATAATATCGGCCGCATACGGAATGCCGATATTGTCAAACACCACCACAAACGGACTCTCAACGACGCCGGCTTTCTCCCACGGAAACAAACCAGCCAGCACAAAAATGGCCAAAATAAAGAAGATCAAAATGCGCCATACGGTGTTGCGCAACGCAACCGGCACCGTTTTTTCCGGCTCGCGGCTTTCCCCCGCGGCCACGCCGACCAATTCCGTCCCTTGGAACGAAAAGTTCACAAGGATCATGGTCGTAAAGATGGCCCAAAACCCGTTTGGAAACAATCCGCCATGATCAGTAAAATTCGAGAAAAACGGAGCGGGTTGTCCATTTTTCATATGGATGACTCCGAACATCGCCGCCAGACCAAGAACAATAAAGGCGATGACCGTCAGCACCTTGATGCTCGAAAACCAAAACTCCACCTCGCCAAATCCTTTGACAGACAACGCATTGATCAAAAACAACAATAAAGCAAAGACGGCGCAAAACACCCATGTCGGCACATCGGGAAACCATCGTTTCATGAGGATGCTGACAGTGAGAAGCTCGATGCCGACCGTCACCGACCAGTTCAGCCATGACAGCCAACCGATGCAATACCCCACTGCCGGCGAGATGAACTTCGTCGCATACGTCTGATACGACCCGGCATCAGGAATTCTCACGGCCAATTCTCCTAACGAAAGCATTGTCAAATACATGACCAATCCGCCAAAAAGATAAGCAACGACGGCCCCTCCTGGCCCCGCCTCATGAATCGTATAACCCGATCCTAAAAACAAACCGGTGCCGATCACTCCGCCTAGCGCGATCATAAATAAATGCCTGCTTTTTAGCTCTCGTTTCAGTTCTTGCACTGGTTGCATCCGAAAACTCTCCCCTCTCTATGATAGATTCCGCAACCGCTTACATTTTTATCAAACGAACAGCAACCTCCTTTTATGCAAAATTATTTTTCAATTTCTAATGTATTACAACTTTATTATGAAATGATTTTTTTCTATTTTCAATATATTTAGCAAAAAATTTTTTCACATCTTTCTTTCCCTTCCTGTCTCCCGTCCACCTTATGCTATAATACAAAAAAGAGAGGTGCTGATCGTGAACCGGGATATGGAAACGCTTTTATCAATGTATGAGCAAATTCTCGAAATGATCGACCTTGGCGTCCATGCGGTCGATCAACATGGGAAAACCGTCATTTACAACCGGAAAATGCGGGACATCGAGGGTATGAACATCGAGGACGTGCTCGATAAAAATATTTTGGACGTCTTCCGCTTCAACCCGGAGCAGCCGAGCACATTGCTTGAAGCGCTGCGCACCGGTGAAAGCATTCTGAACAAGCAGCAAACCTATTTCAATAACAAAGGGCAAGCCGTGACAACGGTCAATCAAACGCACCCGCTGCAAAAAGACGGGCGCATCATCGGCGCCGTGGAAATCGCCAAAGACATCACGAAGTTCCGCAAACTGATCCAAGAACACCACCAACGCAAGGAAGCCAGCCGCACGTTTGCCGATATCATCAGCCAAAGCGAAGCGATGCAAAAGGCCATCCGCCTTGCGCGTCATGCCGCCCGCTCGGAAGCGCCTGTGCTGCTCATTGGGGAGAAAGGGACAGGAAAAGACTTGCTCGCTTCCTGCATTCACCACGAAAGCGAACGGCGAGCTAAGCCGTTTTTTGCGCAAACGTGCCTGTCGCTTCCGGATGATTGGATGGAAACGATGCTGTTTGGCAGCGAAGAAGGCGGCGAGATCCAGCCCGGTTTGTTTGAACAAGCGGACGGCGGCACTGTGCTGCTTGACGATATCGACTCGTTAAGCCTGCCGCTTCAACAAAAACTCGCCCGTTTTCTGCAAGAAAAACAGTTTGTCCGCGCCCATGGCCAAGAACCGGTTCGTGCGGACGTTCGCCTCATCGCCTCGACAAGCGGAGACCCGATCGATGCCGTCCAAGCAGGGGAATTGCTCAAATCGCTTTACTACCAAATTGCCGTCCACTGCATCGTCCTGCCGCCGTTGCGCGAACGGAAAGAGGACATTTTGCCGCTCGCTATCCATTTCATCCGTCAAGGCAACGAGCGCTATGGCCTACATGTCGAAGGACTCGGCGATGACGTGCAAGAGGCGTTTCTTGCTTACAGCTGGCCCGGCAACGTGCGCGAGCTTGAGGCCATCATGTTGGAAACGATGGCGACGATGGAACAAGAACAAACCATCACCCTCGCCCATCTGCCTGCCCCTTTTCGAGCCAAGCTGGCGCCCGACGAAACGAAAACGGACTTTTTATTTGATACGGAAGACATTTTGCCTCTTGACAAATACATGGAAGAAGTCGAAATTTACTACATCCGCAAGGCGCTGCAGCATCACGGCTTCAACATCACAAAAACGGCCAAAGCGCTTGGTTTGAGCCGACAAAACTTGCAATACCGCATCCGCAAGTACCAGATTGATAAGGAATGGGGATGAAAAGGCGAAAAGCCTCAGCCAGCGGGACGGCAAAAAGGACAGGGGAGGTCGCTGTGGATGATCGACGCTCATATTCATCTCGACCAGTACACGGACATCGATGAACAAATCAACCGTTGGCAAGAAGCGGGCATCACCGGCGTCGTCGCCGTATCCACCGATTTGCGCTCCAGCTGCCGAACGCTCGAGTTGAAACAGCGATTCCCTTCCTTCGTCTACGCCGCCATCGGTTTTCATCCCGAGCAACCGCTGCCAAGCGAAGCCGATTGGAACGAATGGACAGAACTTGTCAAGCAAGAGCGGCCGCTGCTCGCCGCCATCGGCGAAGTCGGGCTGCCATACTATTCAGCGGAAGCATGCGCCAAGCTGCCCGCGTATCAAGAACGATTAACCGAAATCGCGGCCATCGCCGCGGATGCTTCCTTGCCGCTCGCCCTTCACGCCGTCTACGACCGCGCGGAAACGACCTTGGCCATCTTGTTGCAAGCTGGTGTCCGACAAGCCCATTTCCACTGGCTGAAGGCCGAGCCTGCCGTGGTCAAACAAATCGTCCAATGCGGCTACTACATCTCCGTCACGCCGGAAGTGTGCTACCGCGAGCGCGACAAGCAGCTGTTATCCCTCGTTCCCATCGAGCAGCTGCTCCTTGAAACCGATGGCCCATGGCCGTTTGCAGGCCCGTTTGCCGGAAAACTGACGACGCCGTTATGGCTATTGGACTCCGCGCGAGCCGTGGCGGCACACTATGGCCGAGATATCGAACAAGTCAAAACCATGATCACGGCGAACACAAAACGGCTTTACGGTTGATCTTCCTTATCGTACGATGAAACCAAATCTACATCGAAATGAGGGAAACATGATGGATCATAATGAGCAAGTGCGCCAACAGCTGATCAAAAGCGTTTCCGGGCTGTCGGACGAACAGCTGAACACCCGAGTGGCGGACGGAAGTTGGACGATCGCCCAAGTGCTCGAACACCTGTACTTAATCGAAACATCGATCGCAGCCATGATCGCCTATACATTAAAGCATGGCGAGAGCCAACCGGTCGAGGAGAAACCGATCCACTTGACCGTTGATCGTTCGAAAAAAGTGGAGGCGCCTGATTTCGCCCGCCCGAGCGACCGCTTTTTCACTCGACACGAACTGGAAGAAAAATTGCATCAATCGCGGCAGCGGTTGCGCCAAATCACGGAGCAAGCCAACCCGGCTGACTTGGAAGCCAAATCGTTCCCGCATCCAATTTTTGGGCCACTGAATTTGAAGCAATGGGTGGAATTTGTCGGCTATCATGAACAGCGCCACCTCGCGCAAATGGAAGAAATCAAGGCACAGCTTCCGTGAGGAGCGGGCGGCTTATCAAGGAAAAAGCCGAGCAACGACCAGCCAAATCCCCGCCCTGCTCGGCTTACAACGATTTTCCATCTTCATGTGAACGCTCCACTGCCCCTGTCACAGCCATTGTTTTCACTTGCTTTAACGTCGCCACGATGAGAAAACTGACAATAACAAGCAAACACCACGAACTCACCTTCCCAAGATGAACAAGGCTCCACGCCTTCACCTGGTTTGGATATTGCCAAGCGCCAAAAAAGGTGGCGATGTTTTCCGCGATCCAGATGAAAAACCCGATCAGCAAAAAGGACAAAACAAGCGGCATCCGGTAGCGGACTCCCCCGACCTCATACGTCACCCATGACCGCCAAAAGACAAGCATGACGAGGCTTGAGAGCCACCAACGAACGTCCACCCAATAATGGTGGGTGAAAAAATTCAAGTAAATCGCCGAAGCGAGAGGAACGACCATCCAAAACGGCGGCCATTGCACCAACTCCACCTTCAGCCTTCGCCACGCCTGGCAAAGATAGCTGGCGACGCTCGCATACATAAACCCGCTGTACAAGGGCACGCCAAAGATTTTCGTATACCCCTCTTCCGGATACGACCACGAACCCATGCGCACTTTAAACAGCTCGAGCGCAAGTCCAATGACGTGGAACAAGGTGATCACTTTGAGTTCATCCCGCGTTTCCATCCCTGACCGCACCATCCACCATTGCATGAGAAGGCAAATAACAAGCAGCCAATCATACCGCGGCAATAGCGGAAGCGGCGCGATCTTCGTCAGCGCCAATGAGGCAAAAATGACAACCGGAAACACGCAAGACAACACCTGCGCCCAACCGAAGCGAACAAGCTGCACAAACGCTTTGATCAGCCGCGACTTTCTGCAAAACTGGCGCACCCGGACGATCATGAGGCAAAGCGGTGGGTATTCGTTCACCGCTGCCTCGTGTTTCTCCCCTTTCAAGCCGTCCCCTCCCTACTCACGGATTTGACTCCCCTTCATCACTTCGATACTCCAAAATGTCCCCGGGCTGGCAATCGAGCGCCTTGCAAATGGCTTCGAGCGTCGAGAAACGGATCGCCTTCGCCTTCCCGTTTTTCAAGATCGACAAATTCGCCATCGTGATCCCGACTCTCTCCGACAGCTCGGTGACGCTCATCTTCCGCTTCGCCAACATGACATCAAGATTCACGATAATCGGCATGTCATCCACCTCAAATGGTCAACTCATTTTCTTGTTTGATTTCAATCGCCTGCTGCAGCAGCTTTTGCAAAACCGCGGCGAACACAGCGATGACAAGCGACGCAAACGGCACAATCAGACCGACGAAAATGACACCCGGAGCGTCGTCTTTCTCGGCGAACAAGTAAAACAGCGGCAAGACAAGCAAATGCAGCCCGCTGATGGCGACGGCGCAATGTTTGATCGTCTTTAACGCTTTCACCGACGCCTCGGAAAACGCGTCGTTTCGGTCAATATACACTAACAACCGGAACGCCTGATACAAAGCGAAGTAGAACGGCAGCGCGGACGCCTCAAACACAAGATAAACAAAATACTTGATCCAAGGGAACGTTGGCACCAGCTTGACAGCCACCTTCGCAAGCGCAGGCACCAAAAATAGGCACAATGCCAAAACCGGAAGGCCGATCAACACTAAAGACGCCTTCAAAAACAACGTTTCCCGTTTCATCGAAACACCTCACTGACTCGTTTTCGACTTTATTGTAATGAACGTCTTATCGTTTATCAATAAATAATTGTTGATTTAAATTAAATTTTTTCTGCAAAACAGCAAAAAGAAAAGACGTCCCCACACGGGAACGCCCGACCATACCTATTGAGACGACAGGCACACCGTATTCACTTCCACGCCGCCCATTACCAATCGATTCGCTTTCCATCCCGGAAAAAGCCGCCGTTCGGCCCGTCAGGCCCGATTCTGCTATTTAACCGCACTCCCCCCAATTACTCGTTTTTCATCGACAGCCAGTGCTTTCGCGGAAATCATAATAGGATACCCTCCTTCAATCCATAAATTTCATCAACACCTGTCTATCATTATAAAAGAATGAGGGCACTTTCAATGGTTAGATCAAGACAATTCGTTGATTATTCAACAAATTGTATGAAATTATCGATGATCGATTCGATGTTTTCTTTTCCAACATCGTCATCCTCGCAAAGGAACAAACCCTACCAAAGATTCCCGATCATGAGGTCATATCGAAAACAACATCCGCCCGTTTAATCGGCTCTTCGGTTTCCAAATAATAGTCTTCTGCTTTCCAATACCGGTTGATGAACTTTTGGATGTTTTGTTTCACTTGATCGTTTTCACGGGCAAAGCGAATCTCCCGCGGACAATCCAAATAGACGACGAAATCAAAGAACGGCCTCCATTCTTTCCTTTGCAGAAAAACACCTTCAATCATGATCATGTCCGAATCAGAGAGATAAACCGTTCGCTTGGAGTGCGTATCGGTCTCATGATCATAAAACGGGAGGGTCAGCTGGTGGGATGCTTTGAGTTGACGGAACAACTGATGCGTTAGCCACTCCACATCCCACTGTAAATAATAATATTCAAACCATTCCTCGTTTCCCGTATGATAACGTTTGGCTCGCTCGACAATATGATCATCCATGTGAAAAACGCACACGGAGATGTCTTGCTCCCGCAACGTTTGACTCAGCTGATTGGCTAATGTCGTTTTGCCCGATCGGCTTAGCCCATCAATCCCGAGGACCAATCGGCCCGCTGTTTTTATCGCCAAAATGGTCTTGCATAAGAAGTCGATGCGATCACGCAACTCCATCCCCCCTCATGTATTTTTAGGATAGCCTATCTATAAAGTACAAATTCAAAATCGCCCTGCTGCGGCGGAAAAGAAGCGGTTTTTCCCGATGAACTCCGCTGTTTTTTCCGCTGCTTCCGTTTTCCTTTTCCAGCGATCACTTGCTCTAACCCTTTTCCCATTAATTTGAAGGCAAAAATGGCAACGATAAAGGCAACACACGGCCCGACAACAATCCATTGGTCAAGCATCATTTCCCGATAGGAAAGACCGATCAAGCCGGACCATTCGTTCGAAAGGGAGAGCGCCACTTTCTCCGGAGGGCCCAACCCAGTAGATCTGCTTCGGCGGCTGCGGAATGATGTCTTTCAGCCAATAAGAATAGAAAAAACTGGCCAGCAATAGACCGGCCGCGATGATAAACCCTGTCGTAAAATAAACGTTGCGGAATGCGCGCATCACGCTACCCCCCTCTCGATTCCCGTCAAATAAGCAATCACTCGTTTTCCGGCCACATCAATGATGTAAAACGGCAAAAACAGCATGGCAAGACCGATAGCCACTACTTCCGGCGGGAGCTGCTCATACAAAAACCGGAACAATCCGTGCATATTAAACAAATATTCCGCCACTAACAAGTTCGACAGCATAAACCAAAACAAATATTGGACGTTAGAAAACACGGTGATCAGCGCGTTGCGGAACATATGGCGCCATAGCACTGCCGTTTTTGACAATCCTTTCGCTAGCGCATATTCGACGTATGGCTTGTCTTTTTCCTCCGTAAACGCAAGAAATGTCATTTGGAACAGCAGAATGGAAGGCAAAATGGAAATCATGACAATCGGCAGCACGTATACATTGTCAAAACCGGCAACAGGATTGACAATAAGCAAATCTGTCTTTTTAAACACCCAGATGACAAACAGTTGCGTAGAAAAAATAAAAATAACATCGGGGATCGACTCAAGAAAAAACGCGATTCCTTTAACCATTTTTTGCAGCGGACGCGGAAGCAAAAAGCAGATGTAGGCTCCCGTAACGGCTATAAGGAAGGAAACAGCCAGCGCCCCCCATAAAATAATAAGGGAATAGGCATACGGCTCCATCATCGTTGAGAGCAGGGGAGCATTGTGCCATTGCGAGAGCGAAACCGTTATATCACGAATATATACATGCAACATAAAGAGTTAACTTCTCATCCTGCACACCCTAAGCGTTGCAGCACTTCCTCCGGACGTTCGTGGATGTAGTGGACAAACCGAGCAATGGCCTGGACGATATCGTTTCGATTTTTGTGAAACACATTGGCGATCACGGTGTCTTTCAGCCATTTCCACAAGCGTTCGATCGGGTTCAGTTGCGGAGAATACGGAGGAAGGTAAATAAAGTGAAAACACTGTCCTTCTTCCCGCAAAAACTCCTTGACCATTTTGGCATGGTGAATGCGGGCGTTATCCAACACCAAAACCATGAGACGGTCTAAATAGCGCTCTTTGAGCATTCTCAAGAAATCCAAGAACGTCGCGGCATTGGCAGCGGTCGTTTGATGAAGCACCGTTTCACCATCATGGACGTTGACCGCGCCAAACAGCGATACGTGGGCATGATGGCCAAACGTCGGCACTTGTTTTTGGCGGCCGACTTCCGACCATGTGGACCGCAAGACATGGTAAGAGCGGATATGGGTTTCATCGATGTACAGAAGAACAGCATCTTCTGTCTCCTTGGTGATCAAGTTTTTTTTATCAGATCCATTTGTTTTTCAAATTGTTTTTGCTCATCCAGATTTCCTTTCGCCAGTGTGTACGTCGGTCGTGTCCACGACAGCCCTTTGCGGTGCAGGAGTTTTCGCAGCGCTTCGCGGGAAATGGAAACACCGAATTGCTTTGCGACATAGGATTGCAGGAGTTTGGTGTTCCACGCCGAAGCGACGTCCCAGCCCAGTTCCGCGGGAATAGTGGTCAACACAAGCTGTTTGATCTTTTCCTGCTGTTCTTCGGTGAGAAACGGCTCCCGCCCGGGGGCGAAATCCCGATGAAGCAGGAGTTCAAGGCCGCCTTCGTTGAACAGCGACACATAATGGGAAACAGTTTGTCGGCACACGTTGACCATGGAGGCCACGTCTTTGCCCAAATAGCCTTCCATGACCAGGCGGACGGCCATCACACGTTGGCGGAGATGGGCGTTTTTGATCTTCCGTTCCTGCTTGCGGAGTTTCCGGGGCGTCCATCCATGGTTGTCGGTGATTTTGAGACGTTTCATGCAGAATTCCGCTCCTTTTCCATGTTTTTCATTAGGAGCAGTATAACCGGAGTGGGCACCGCTTATGCGAAGGTTAACTTTTCAATGAGCATGTATATAGTTTTGTTCTGACTTCAAGACCCGTATATTCTCTTGCTTTCTGGGAAGACAATAATTCGATTGGGATATTTAATATACCTTTTGCCTGATCAGTAGAAGAAAAGCGAAGTGAAGAGCATTCCATTAAAAGAGAGTTAGGTTTTTCTTTGTCTGATATCAATAGATTATTATGTTCACCCGTGGTGCTAGTTGAGCGTCAGCGCTCAACCAGCCCTAGTGTGACCAGGGAATACGCCAACAAGATGCCATCGAGTGCCACTTCAAACCCGGCAATGGAATTCGCTCGAATGTCGGTGATCCGGTATTGGTCTACGAGAATCGAAAACACCGTCTCGATGACTTTGCGTTTTTTCCTGATCCATTCTTCCCATGCCTTGGATGGGCCGTGCTTTTGATTGTGTCGAGACGGTGTCCAGAACGCGGCTTGGTGTTCTTCGTACAGCTTTTCTCGAAGAGCGYGGCTGATGTACCCTTTGTCCCCAAAGTTGTAGGGATGAGGGATTTGAGTCATCACCGTTTCAGCGGCTTTGACGTCGTGGCAGGACGCTTCCGTCACGACATAGCCCATGGCCAGCCCTTGATTGGTCACTTGAAGATGCAGCTTGAAACCGTAGTACCATTGCTTTTTGGAAGCACAATACCCCATATCCGCGATCCCTCGAAATCGCTTGACGCGCTGCATTCTTGCGGGATGGCACAACGGAAGAGGCAAGCTGTCGACGACCGCATAAGCATGGTGTTGGCCACGTTTCGCCAGCTCATGACGGATCCATTTGATGGCGAAACCAAGCGCCCGGCAGCGGCGGTTGTATCGGGAGCGTTCAAGAAACGAGCCGTTTGTGAACAAATTTCCCGTGACAAAACGATGCCAGGCTCGTTCGGAAGAAAAGCCCAGCAGCTTCCCCAAAAGGTGAACCGCCATGACCACTTCGTCTTCTTGCTTGACCAAGTGACGGTTGCGGCGATGAAGATACATTTGAATCAACGACAGTTGGGCAGAAACAAAACAGAAAATAGCGGCATATTGTTTTTGAAGTTTGGCTGGATCTGTAGTAAAATGAAAGTGCTCTTGCATGGGGGATCTCTCCTTTCGAATGTTGGGTGACACTTTCATTCTACTGGAGATCCGCCAGCAAGGGCTATTTTTATGCTTGTCTGAGTTTTATCTAGCACCACGGGTCATTTAAAATATTTTTTAATAAATTCTTGTCAAGCCAATAATTGAGATACTTATTTCCTCTTTCAGTTTTCGGCTCTATCCAAAAGCTTGAGTTTACTAATGTAGTTATTACAATATCAATAACCTTTTTTAGTTTAATTTCATGTATTCCTTCAGGCATAAAGATCCACCTACTTTATAAAAATCGATATGAAATAACCAATAAAAATTTACACAACTTAAATATTAAATATTCCAAAAAATTAACTATGTATAGGGCACTATTGAGTGGTAAAATATTCATAATACAAATATTCAAAAGGAGAGATAAATATGTCTTTACGGATACCGCCTATAGAAGCTGCTTTAAAATTTATAGATAACTATATCCCAAATTGTGATTTGGCTATCTTAGGGGGGAGTATAATTAGAGGAGATTACACAAATACTTCAGACCTAGACATTGTGGTAATTTGTAATGATGAAAACGCACCCTACAGAGAATCATTTATAGAATATAATTGGCCAATTGAGCTATTCGTACATACTAAAGCTTCACTGTACGAGTATTTTAATAGGGATTGTAAACGAGCAAGACCTTCATTACCAAGAATGTGTTGGGAAGGAGTTGTTATTAAAGACAAATTAGGATACAGTGAAGAAATCAAGAAGGAAGCTAAAAGACTACTTGACATGGGTCCTCCTAAATGGGAGCATCATGAAATTGAAGTTTCTAGATATGGCATATCAGAATTATTATATGACTTAGAAGGTTCTATTGATTATATTGAAGATATATTTACTGTAAATAAGTTAATTTATTCTATACATGAATTTGTACTAAGAACAAATAATTATTGGATAGGAGAGGGAAAATGGGTTTGGAGAGCACTGCAACAGTACGACATTAATTTTTGTTCTCAACTTGCTCAGGCACTTAATAATTTCTATAAAAATCACAATAAAGATGATCTAATCAACCTCTGTGATGAGGTATTGAGGCCATACGGTGGACGTTTGTTCAAAGGGTTTTCAATAGGAAAAAATCAAAAATAGTGAAAAGATTTTAGAATATTTTAATTTACACTGATCCTGTCAAAAAACTCATAATTACACAAAAATCACATAAAAATATTATTATAGATAGAAACTTTTTAACCATAGAAAGGAAGATGGAATATCATTGTGTTACCAATTGTATGAAGGAACATGTATTCACCCTAGATAGTAAATGCGCGTTTAAATATTGGTCGTTTACATTTGGAGGAATAACAATATTATTTCTAATGAAACGAAGAAGTATAATTGGATAAATTTACCGCAATCTAAAGTATAAAGAGAAAGGAAACTAGTGATTTAAGGAAAGGCTGACTCAAAATGGTCTTACCCCTGTCAAGTAGACAGTAATAAAAAAAGAATGATTCACTAAGCAGCCATACCCCTAAATTCGATCAGAGTAAGGTTGTTTAGTTTCTTTTGAAATCGTTTATGATTATAAAACGTGATATACCGTTCTACAGCTTTCCGTACCTCCATTGGGGTTTGAAAGCGATAGCGATAAAAACACTCGGTCTTAAAGTGGCTAAAAAAGCTTTCGATACAGGCATTATCGAAACAATTCCCTTTTCTAGTCATGCTTGCTTTTATGTTGTATTCTTGTAATAATTGGTGATATTTTTGGGAGATGTATTGGTATCCTTGATCACTATTGGAGGAGGAGACCATTTACATCTCGTTTTTTTATGGCTTTTTTTACCGTGTTTATTACAAGTGAAAGATCATTTCTTTCACTGATTTCATACCCTACGATCTCATTATTGTAGAGGTCTAAAATGGCAGATAAATATAAACGTTGTCCATTGAAAATCAGATATGTAATATCAGTCACCCATTTTTGGTTCGGTCTTTCAGCTGTAAACTCTCGGTTTAAATGATTTTTTGAAACCACATACGCTTCTTTTCTGCCGAAATACTTCCACTTTTTCCTTCTGATTTTGGCTTGGATTCCCATCTTTTTCATTAATCGATAGATACGCTTATGATTGATGTTTATGTTGTACTCACGTTGGAACCACGTTTTCAGCCTTAGATAGCCATAACTCCAATGGATTTCCTTGTCTGTTTCACACTCCATTATTTTATCCATGATCCATTGATCTTCTAATTGTTTTTTCGATGGTTCTGTCTGACGTTTCACCCATTTGTAATATCCAGCTGTAGAAACCCCTGCAATCTCACATAATAGGACAACCGGAAATTGAGTTCTTCATTCATGAATGATCGTAAACACTAAAGATTTTTCTTTTGTCGTATCAACCCCTTTCTCACAGCCAAGAGCTTTTTTAAGTAGGCATTTTCTGCTTCTAAGCGTTTCATTTTCTCCTCTGGACTTGACGGATTTTTACGCAGTCTTCCCTTATTCGTTCCTATCGTTTTTCCTTGTTTTTCTTTCAGGCCCTTTATTCCTTCTCTTTGGTACTGATTCACCCATCTCTGTAACATCGAGTTATGAATATGGAAGTGTTTTAAAAGGTCACTTTGGCTCCAACCTTCATGAAGGTACTTATGAACAATGTCCATTTTAAATTCTGCAGAATACGTTTTTCTCTTTTTTTCCATAAAAAATCCCCTCCATAGTTAGTGTAAACTAGCACATTATTTCAGAATCCCTTTTTCAAATTATTTCAGGCGGATTCGGAAATAATGTGCAAAATTTTTGCGGATTGTTCCGGATTTTGCACATTCTTTCGGAACGTTTGCACGCTCTTTCAGATGAAGATTTCCAGCGCGCCTGATGGACCGATGGAAAAGARAAAGCACAAAAGAGGCCGATTCGGCCCCTTTCRTGCTAATACCCCATTTCCTCTGCGGCCATGCGCACCACTTCTTCGTCAATGGCGTCCTTTTTCAGCTGATACCCGTATAACAGGCACGTCGTGGCCAACGTGTTGATCACCCGAGGCCATCCCCGCGACTGCAGGGCAATCGCCTCTAACGCCGATGGAGTGAAGATCGGATGCTTCGCCCCGGCCTGTTTCATCCGATGCTCGATGTAGCCCGCCACCTCTTCCTTCTCCAGCGGCCCCATCCGGTATCGCATGATGATCCGCTGATCGAGAGGGCGGTGCTGATTGAGCCGCAGCTTCCCCTGTAAATGGGGCAGCCCGGCCAAAATCAAGACAAATGGGTTGGTCGAATCCATCTCAAAGTTGAACAAGATGGCGATGTCCTGTAAAAATGCATCCTTTGCTAAATGCATCTCGTCCAAAATGAACACCGGCGTGATCCGTCGTTCATGATACAATCGCTCGATCGCCTGCTGGATTTGGCGGAAGAGRTCTACCTTGCGGTACTTCGGTTCCTCTCCTAATCCCAAGGCCAGTCCACGGTAAAAATCCATCACGCCTCCGGTGGATAACGGAAAGTAGACGACATGATACAATGATGGATTCAATGACTCTTTCAGCGCCCGAAGGGCGAACGTCTTGCCCGCCCCYGGCTCTCCGATCAACAGCCCGATCCCCCGGGTTCGTTTCACGTACTCCAGCGCCCGCAACGCTTCCTGAAATGACGCCCCTTGATTACGCCTCGGACGGGTCTGTTTCTTTCGCAAACGGCTCCCGCGAGAGGGAATAAAACGTTTTATACATCGTGTTCTCCCTCCTTCGCCGAAACCGCCGCAAACGGCGACCGGTGGCGCTTCACATAGGCGTTGTCCTCCAAACGAACCCGAACGGCCTCCGCCACCTTCCTTCCATCTTCGTACACATAGACGCCCCGTTCGTCATAGCGGAGTTCAATCGATTGCCCAATGAACCGGGGCGGCACTTCATACAGCTGCTTGTTCAAGGTGATCGTTCCATCGGCTTTCACCTTGCGGTGCTCCCGCTTCAGAAAAATCGCATCCAGCCAATCACCATCTTCGATGAACGACACGAGATGCACTTGCGATTGAAACACCTCATGCGGCGTTTTTCCGTCCAGTGAGGCGTGCGGTTTTCGATGATACTCCTCTTCAAGCCACTTCCAAAAACGCTCGTTCAACTCGTCAAGCGATTTCGGCGGATTCAGCTCCAACAGTGGATAAAACCGTGTCTGTACGGTGCGGAAGAACCGTTCGATTTTTCCCTTGCTTTGCGGGTCATACGGCTGGGTGTGGATGAGTGTAATCCCCATCTCGGCGCACGCATACTGCAGCACCTCGGACCGATAAATTTTCCCGTTGTCCGAGTAAATGCGTTTCGGCTTCCCGCAACGAAGCACCGCTTCCTTCGTGACGATCCGCAGCCCGTCAAACTTCTCCGAAGGGAAAAATTGGGCATATGGCACTAACCGCGAGCAGTCATCGATATAGGCGATCAAAAACGTTTTCTGGGCTTTCCCATTGACTCGAATCGTGGGTCCATGGGATAAGTCCCCTTGCCAAAGCTCATTGATCTGGTCATACGCAAAGCGTTTTCGCTCCGGCATGGGCAAAATTTCTTTCCCGACAAGGTTGTGTTTTTTCAATAATCGGTATATAGTAAAGTAAGAGGTATGGTTTTCTGGGATTTCCCCCTGCTCGATYAGGTGTTCGTAGAACACCATCACGGGCATGGTGGGATGTTCTTTTCTTAGGGCTAAAATATGATCCTCATCATCGGGCGACAGACGCCTTGAGTGGCCGCGGTCCGAACGGCGCTTCGGCTTCAAGGCGTCGAAGCCCCTTTTTTGTATCGGGCGCACCAATCCAGAATCGTCTTCGCCGCAATGGGTTTGTCCCCTTGATGAGGAATCGAATGCACTCGCCCGCCCACCTCATTCAAATACGCTTTGGGTTCCACCTGGCCATTCACCAACGGAGCGATCAGCCCGTACCGAAACAGCGCGATGTCGTGTCTCATCGATTCATCCATCCGGATCTCCTCCCTGTCTCCCTGTGATGTTGGACCGTCCCGGTCCCTCTGCCTCCTATCTTACGAAACGGCTCGAGATTCGTCGAGAGGAAGGGTTTGTGGGAACATCAACCATCTCCATTTTTGGTGTTAAGTAGAAAATCAGGAAGAAATTTGATCCGCAAACAGATGCCATCTCTCGTTTGTCCACAGGTCTTGGATGATCGAGCCCACCCCCCGTCCCTCCAAGGTCTGCATCCACCAAACCGCCCATTCTGTTCTTGCGTTCCCTACAGGGCCGATGATTCCCCACCTTCTCGCCGCCGCGTGATGCAAGCGGGAGAGATTCCGTAAAAATCGTCGGACATAAAACAAGATGACCTCCTTGGTGGGAAAAACAACCTGTTTGGTCTTCGCTCCTTGCCTTGGCGTTTCGAACCATGCTTTGACCGCTTGCCAAATAACCGATCGTGTATATTGAACATACGGGAGGAGGAAAGAAGGCAGCACACTCACGGTTTTGCGACACTCTCGCGAGCGTATCGTGCGATCCAAAGGTGATACTCCCCCTCTGCCGTCAACGCATAGCGTTGGTAGTATCCGTGACGATGCAAGGGGCGGCGGGATGAACAGTGGGGGCATTGGTTCACGTCGGGAAAATCGTTCCCTTTCCCACGATCCGTATACGTTTGAATGTCAATGCCAAAGTCGTGAAACTGGATCACACTTCCTCCCCCTCATTGAAACGAATGGAAATCTTTGTCCGAAACAATTCACAAAAAATTTAGCACATTCCTTCAGAAAAGGGGAGAGGGCTTTCTGAAAGAATGTGCAAAAAAATGGGCGTTTTGTGCTGAAATAAAATGATAATTTACAACTCTCTGACGAAAAGTATCAGATCTTTTCAGAAAAGGCGATTGAAAACTGAATAAATCGTACCAAAAGCTCTCTGATATTAATCAGTCAGAGAGCTTTTTACTTGAGAATTCTCCGTATTTCTAAACCAAATATATTAGATCAATTTAACTCATCGCATAATCTACGTTATATGTCTAACAATCTATTCTTTTTATGATATACTCGTCATATAATGTTATTTTTTATACCGATTATTTGCTCTTCGAATCCTTTTAAACTCGTCGTATAAGTGAAAGGGTGAAAAAGATGCTCAACGAGTATGTCACTTATCTTCAAGAAAAGGGAGCTTCCCCGAACACGATCATCTCCTACACGAATGACTTGAATATCTTCTTCAACGATTTACATATTCGTCCAGGTGATTACGTTACGACGGCCGATATTCGCAAATGGATCCAGCAAATGCTGAATCCGGTGGAAGGGAAACCGTTGGCCATTTCCACGATCAATCGCCGCCTTAATTCGCTGCGGAGCTTTTATGCGTGGGCGGTCGAACATTACAAGCTCGAACAGAACCCAATGAAAGATATCCAGGATTTAAAATCGGCCGATGAAGAGAACGAAAAAATTATGTGGCTAACGGAAGAAGAATTCGAGGACTTATTGCATCGGATGCGGAAAAAACCGGTGCAAAGCCGAGGAGTCGATCCCGAGGAGAAATATCGGCGGGACCGCGCGGTAGTGTACTTGCTTACCTATGCAGGATTGCGTGTGGAAGAGTTATCCAATTTAAAATTAACGGACTTGGATTTAGAGATGAAACGAATTCGGATCGTGGGAAAAGGGATGAAAGTAAGAACGGTGCCGATCTCGAATATCTTGCTGGCAGAACTCGAGGATTGGCTTAAGTTTCGCGCGGAAATGGCAAAAAAGAAACCGCATGTGGCCGAATCGCCATACGTCTTTTACAGCCAGCGTTCTCCGAAGTTTTCTGTAAGGGGCATCCAGCGAATGATCGAAAGCTACAGCTTGCCGAATAAAAAACTGACGCCCCATATGTTCCGGCATACGTTTTGTAAGTGGATGTTAAAAGCGACAAACAACGATATCGAGAAAGTGCGGAGGCTTGCCGGCCACAGCAATATCGCCACGACGTCCCGATACTTAAAAGACAGCTATAGTGATCTGGCGGATGCGGTGGAGGCATTGCCGAAATTTTAACAAAGTTTTTTGTGCGTAGGTGTCACCGATAACGATTCGGATAGTCCAGTAGGGCCATGGTAATCTTTGAAGAATGATTGCCGTGGCCTTTAGCATTTTTTATTCCATTTAAACAGCGCTTCTCCCAGTCAAAGACGGTCAATCTCCCTCTGCTTAATTAAAAGCAAGAGGTAATTCTTTGATGCGAAGATAATTCACAAAAAACAATGGATATGAATTTCCTACTAACTTACGGATTATGAGGCGATATGGATGATCTTAGGCTAATGATGTTTTTATTTGGATAAATTTTTTTCTATACTAATCATGTCATTTTTTAGATTTTAGATTAGTAGTATCAGTATGTCTAAGTTTGATAGATCACTTACAATCAGCGTAAGGTTATTTGCCCCGGAACCTTCTCGCATGTCGTGTCCACTCATACGTACGCAAGACAGCGGCGACAGATGACGACAATCCTTAGTTAATGTTTTGCATATATGTAGGGAGAAGCCTAATTAATATGGTGATAAACTAAAAACGTCCAACAAATAACATTAACTAAAGGAGTTGAGATACATGAGTTTTTAGAACGGATGGATAAAGAATTAAAAAATTATATGGATTCTCTTATATCCATCTTGTATGAAACAAATCTAACAGCTACTGAAATAGCTAAACGTTCTGGACTTTCTACATCTCAGATTAGTCGTATTTTAAGTGGTAAATGTCTCCCTAGATTTTCTTCTTTATGCAAAATATTTTCATCCCTAAATATTGATATTCGATTGTTTTTCAAGAATCCAAATTGGAGTTATTCTGAATTACTCAACGATAAGATTTCACTTATGACAGATGATGAAATTAAAAAACTGAGATGTTTGTTGTCACAAAATATTCGCTTAATTCAGTATAACAAAAAACGATTGAACCCTCATTTTACCCAAAGTCATTTATCTAAATTGATAGGGGGAGATGGTAGCACTAAATCACTTGAAAGAATTTTAAGAGGGAAGCATGATTTAAGCTTCGAGAAGTTGATTGCTATTTCCATAGCATTGAATGTAAATCCAGCGAAATTATTAACTGACACAAGGAGTGATTATAATATGATGGATATTAAAACATTCATCAAAAAATTGGAAGAAATCAAAGCAAAAGGTTACATTCGTACCTTGAGACGTGGAGATACAGGAGTAGGTCATACGTTAGAACAGGAACTTGGTTTGACTGAAAACAACATCTCTTTACCAGATTTAGGTGTAGCGGAACTTAAAGCGGCTAGACGCAACACTTCTTCAATGCTTACACTTTTCACTAAAGAACCTCTTTCTGATAAAGGTCGTAAACGTGACCGCTATTTATTAGAAACTTTTGCTTATGATAGCGATAAAGAAGACCGTATCAAAGAATTGTACACTACAATAAGCGCTTTGGATTACAATGCACAAGGTTTTAAATTAGAGGTTACAAATAAAGAAATTCGTCTCATTCATAAAGATATACCATTAGATGTTTACTGGACAGCAGAATTATTACAAAAAACATTCGAAGATAAACTTCCGGCATTAGTTTATGTTTATGCCGACCATATAGGAGAAGATGCAGACGAACATTTCCATTACACGGAAGCACGTTTACTGAAAGGATTTGATTTTAAAGGTTTTATGAAAGCTGTACAAGATGGTTATATTAAAGTCGATTTGCGTATGCACATGAAGAATAACGGCCGACCTCGAAACCATGGTACAGCTTTCAGAATCTTACGGAGTCATCTCCCGATTTGTTTTAAAGAACAGCAAATTTTAGTAAAACCATAGTCCAAACCATAGTCGTAACTTCCGCGAGTCGCTTTGCGATTGCGGAAGTTACGTGTGTTTATCCTTCTTTTCTTAGAATAAAAATCACTTCACCGTTCATTGTAGTAACTTTCTCACCGACCTTATTCGTCGGCGAATTCTCTTTAGGCATTTTTTTGTTTGGTATATTTCTTTCGAAGGTTAAGACGTGTCTCACTCCGTATTTTTGGAATAACTCAATTATTATTTGATGAGTTGGTATCTTTACTTTTTTTACTGTTCGATTACCAACTACCCAGCATTGATATGAGTTAGGTTTCATAACTCTTGCTATTTCTTTAAGTGCCTTATCCAAATCAATATAGAATTGCAGAACTTCTTTAGCACGTTTTTCATCTTCTATAGCAATTGATTCTATAGTTCTTTCTAACGTTTCAGAAGCTAAGCTATTTTTTAATTCTTTATCAACTTTTCCACCAAGAAGTAATGCATCAATTTTATTTATGTCTTTGACTAAAGATTCATCTTCCCCGATTTCATTAAAATCTAACCACTGTAAAGATAACCTTGAAAATTGCCCATAGGCAACCGTAGTCCTACTATCACCGTAAGGCGGAGATGTTATAAGTAAATCGAAACTGTTATCATCAATTCCTTCGAGATTCATGGCGTTTAAATCGAATATTTTTACCGCTGGTTGGTTTGTAGGGTTTTGTTCATTATATAATTCATAAAATTGCTGGTTCAATTCAATATTACGATTTAAAAACTTAATGAATACATCGAATACATTAGGATTCCAATCCGCTAATTTTTCTTCATCCATGCGATATAATTTAAATTCCGAATTTCTAGTGTTAGAAACATATCTCACAACTTCACTAAATACAGCCCAAAAGAATAACTTGATATCGTCATGTTGTATTTTTTTGATGTTATTTTTGATAATCTGTAGATAATCAATAACATATGGCTTAAACCAATAATCAATATTTTTAAATTCAGGTTTCTCTAAAACAAGGTCACCATTTTTATAGCTTAACTCATCATTACTTAAAGAAAAAATAAATTGTTCAGCAACTTCCGATAAATAAGTAGGGTTTAATGGAGTAGTCTTAACTTTCCCCAATAATCTAGCCAAAGGATTTAAATCCGTACCAAAAGAATCTAGACCATGTAAAACCCCTTCAACCAAAGTGGTTCCGGAACCCATAAAAGGGTCGAAAACAGATTTTATATTCGGTTGATTACTCAATATCATACGCATTAAATTTCTTGCTACTTGAGGAATCATCATGGCCGGATATGAATGATACCCGTGTGAAAATTCCTTGGTATTTTCATTTCGAAAATCCCAAAAATCCTCATCTTGTTCTAAAATATTTAAAAAGATTTGACGAATAGCTTCATCACGATTTTCTAACATGTTTCCTGTATTCATTACTTTCATAGCTTCACTCTCCATAAAAAGAAAAACTCTCTAGTTTAGAGTACCATAGTAAAGAAAAAAAGTAAAGTTTATTTTAATAAATTGAACTTTACTTTAATTTTATTCGTATATCCATATTTCTTCTATCTTTCTACCTACTGCTTTACTGATTCGGAAAGCTAAGTCTAACCTTGGTATAGATTGATTTTTAGCAATACTACTAATTGTAGGGGTTGAAACATTAACTTTTTCGGCTAGTTGCTTCTGAGTCATTCCGATTTCGTCTAATATTAGTTTTAACTGACACTTCATTTTAAACCACCTATAAACGGTAATTCATATATATGGGATATTTTTTATACACACTATCACTCTAACAGAAATTAGTGTACATAACTACATATTACTACTATCCAACACTATATTGCCATACGAATTATGATATCACAGAATGAAACAAATAAGATGCACCGCATCCCACCTCACAATCCATATCGCGCATGCCGCTACAAACACCGATAAGCAGACAATACACAAAACTTCAACGATTTAATATCCAAGTTGCGTACACGTTCCCCAACGAAAATGCTGTTCTTTTACCGCAAACTTCGACGTTGTTGCTCCTAGATGGAAACTAGCCGACCCGGTCCTGAGTTAAAGTTGATTCGCGTTGTGAGCAAATAATGAAAGTACGGATCGTACCTATATCGAAGATTTTATTAGCCGAACTAGAGGGTTGGCTGAAGTTTCGAGTAGGAATGAAAAAAAGAAACTTTATGTTGCAGCATCTCCATATGTCTTTTAAATTCTTACTAAGGGGCATCCAGCGAATGATCGAAAGCTACAGCCTGCCGAATAAAAAATTAACTCCACATATGTTCCGACATACGTTTTGCAAGTGGATGCTAAAGGCGACGAACAACGATATCGAGAAAGTGCGGCGGCTTGCCGGCCACAGCAATATCGCCACGACGTCCAGATACTTAAAAGACAGCTATAGTGATTTGGCGGATGCCGTGGAGGCGTTGCCGAAGTTCTAAACCGAATGAATCGATTCTGGGAGGGATAAAACATGTCTATAATGGATCAATTAAAAGTGATTGATGGGTATTTTGCCGATAATGCGTTTTATATAAGCAGCATCGCCGGATTTCCGTTAGAAGGTCGATTCAAGGCCTCCGGTTTGCGTTCCTTGGCACAATTAATCGATGAGAACGAACCATTTTCTTTCACGTTAGGATCTAATACCGTGCTTCATGTCCCTGTGGAGCTGAATCGGCAGCTGAAGAAGGAACTGTTCATGATAACGGATTGGTTGGAAGCCGAAAAGGAATAAACAAAACGTAAAACTTTTCGATCCGCGGCGTCCAGCGAATGATTGAAAGCCACAGCCTGCCGAACAAAAAACTGACGCCCCATATGTTCCGGCATACATTTTGTAAGTGGATGTTAAAAGCGACGAACAACGATATCGAGAAAGTGCGGAGACTCGCAGGTCATAGCAATATCGCCACAACGTCCCGATACTTAAAAGACAGCTATAGTGATCTGGCGGATGCGGTGGAGGCGTTGCCAAAGTTTTAATATTGTTGTATGTGGAAAAGGGAGAAAAAACAGCAATATATCAGGGTGACATTGTTGGTTTACTGGTTTGACCCCGGTTAACTCCGACGCCACCGAAAAAGCCGGAGGTCGATTTGTCCTGGCTGGCCGTGTCACCGCACACTCTGGGGGTCGTGTGGATGTCCTGTGTTGACTCTGGGATGTCCTCAGGAGGAGGCAGACGCCGCCACGAAGGATACCCATGGTGTCTCGTTCTCCCCCCATCCGGCGTTTCGTGACGTCAATGACATCACGCCCCTAATCCCGACGCTTACCGTCCGGCTCGTTTTGTGGGAACAAGACGGACAGTTGCGTCAAGGGGCGCTGGCATTATCCGATGATTCGGTGCCGTTGCCGCTCGATCGCGTCTCACTGAACCGAGACACATGTCGTCCGTCAAGGGCATCGATGAAGTCTTGTGTGAGCCGCTGTCCATACCGGAAGATTTGCTACTCGGCGGGGATGACAACCCGATTGACCGGCTGAACGCTGAAGAAGGCTTGGTATCCTTCGCCACACCGTTTGTAGCGCACTTCCACTTCCTCGCCCACACAGCCAAGGGGGCATTTCCGCGACATCCTATGTCTCCGACGCGTCCCTTGATTGAGTCTGCCCTGCATCATCCAATCCTACAAAGCCTCCCTTTCCCCAAAAACGTCTGTATGAGCGCATTAGGTCGGTTTTTAGCGGTGTTCTTCTTTTATCCAGTGATCCGGCTTTCAGCCATCGGACGAATGGATACCACGGGCAACAGACGCCCAGCAGTCGCCACGATAGCGGCCACTCGCTTCGTACCTTGATTGAGTCCACGATTGAGTCCACGAAGGTTGATCTTCTCCATCATTACAATGACGAGCCGCCAACCACCCATCATTAGTCGCCACACGCCTCTCACTGAAGGACAGAAGATGACTCTAACAGACAGGGGTTTCCCATGCCAGAGACAAAGAACGCCTCAGCGCTCCCTTGTTTTGGGAAAATCGTTTATATAAAAAAATGAGGTGTTACTCCTCAAACACCTCATTCATCAACTCTTCAATCTCTTTCCACCGCTTCTCTGTTTCTTTTTTATCCACTCGGAACTTTCCGTTCTCTTGTACAATCACATCGCCGGCGCGGGCGTTTTTGGGTAGCTTGCTTTTCTCAATATCGATCATTTTGCCATCCTCCGCCTCACAAACTGCCCATTTACCCTCGAAGCGATCAATGATATATTTCATTTAACCACCTCTAATAAATTGGTTTTACGTTGAAGGTAAGTGTTGTCCCGTTGGTTGTTGCGATAATCGTTCCTTGTTTGTCGGTACGGAATACCTTGACTTTATAAGATTTCAACCGATTTAAAACTTCCGATGTTGGATGGCCATAGGCATTCTTGCCAACCGAAATTACCGCATATGTTGGTTTTACAGCTTTTAAAAGTGTCGCGCTGGTCGATGTTTTCGCACCGTGATGACCTACTTTCAACACATCAGCGCGCAAATCCTTTTTCGCTTTAACCATATCCGCTTCTGCTCGAGTCTCGGCGTCGCCTGTAAACAGGAATGACTTTTTGCCATAGGTCACTTTTAGGACAGCGCTCCAGTCATTTGTATCGCTAGTGCTGTACGATTTTACAGGGCCAACAAACTTAGCAGTCACACCTTTGATTGGCAGAACAACATCTGCTTTAGCAACTTTGATGGTAAGTTTCTTATTTTTCACAGCGACCAAGAAATCTTTATATGCTTGCGTTGTATTACCGACTTTTGGAGCATACACACTTTTCACAGGGAAAGCCTTGAGAACCTCATCAAGACCGCCAATATGGTCGGCGTCTGGATGAGTCGCGATCATGATTTCGATGTCCTTTACCTTCTGCTTTTTAAGATAGGCGACGACATCACTGCCATCTTTATTTCCTCCATCAATGAGAATGTCCTCTCCATTTGGCGCTTTAATGTAAATACTGTCACCTTGCCCAACATTGATGAAGTGTACATACATGTTTTTTGGGGCTGCGTCTGTTACAATTCCCGGTAGTATTGCTATCATAAATACAATTACAGCTACCATCAGCATCTTGATTTTCCTCATTGAAAACTCCCCCTTTTACTTTTCAAGAAGATTATACCATCAATTGAGCTAAGAGGGAGTATAGAAAACAAACAGGAGGCGAAAAAATGTTCGATATTATCGGAAGACTAAGGTGTCCGGTATGCTCAAAAATTGTCCGCCCTAGCGATAAAGTGTTCTTGGATATAATCAATACAATCATCCACCAGAGATGCTACTATCAAAATTTGTCCCGTAAATTCCTCCCATTCAAAGACAAAGGAACATTTCAACATATGTTGCTGAAGTATCCGTTTTTACTTGATGATCATGATAATGAAAGTGTTTAATTTTTTGTCTGACAAAAAATAAATTAAGCTCGTTTTTTCAAGACACGATGATATGCTGTGTCCTCAGAATCCCCCGACCGGGGACACCCACTGTCCATATTGTCATGGGAGACACGTTTATTATTTCGGTCTGTCGCGATTCATTGTCCATCGTCTCCGGCGGCCGCTAATCCATCGGGACATCTGTCGCGACACCTTTACGCGGTTGCATGTCTTAGTTGTATAGATTTCTAATCGATCGAGGAGCAGAGACACGTCCCTTGTCCTCGTCTTTTATTTGCAATATTTCATCATAGCGTCCTCTGCGTCACTCTGGTGTCCTCACCTTCATTCGCTCCCCTGATTCTAAGCAGAATTTTTATCTTATTGGTGAATTTGCATTGAGAATTATGTTCTAAATAATCATATCATCACCAATCAAAATCTAATCAATAAACCTATCCCCTTTATAATAACTACTAACTGGCATTTTCACCTTGCAGCTATGCGTCCAAAATCAATCTTTAAAATCCCTTTTACCATCCTTTTTGCGACGATCCGCTTGCATTTCACCCTTCATCGAAGTGAAAATCTGAAGTTTAAAACCCTCGGGACTCCCCCCACCAATCTAATGAGGTATTGGAACAAAACCAATTTGGTTTATTCTTTCTTTATGGTCGCGGGAGCAAGCAGGCTGACGCCCATAATATAAGGGCGACGAACCATTTCACGGGAACGTCAGTTCTTGACCAACCTCTTAAGCTGCTGGACACGCCGCACCGATATCTGAAGCATCATGGCCAGATGCTTATTTGTCGCGTCAGGGTGTCGCTCCATTGCCTTCTGCAGTTGCCATGCCTTGTCCTCCGTTCGCTCCCGTTGTTCCTCGAGGTACTCCTCCCTTGTCTTCGCCCCTTGTCCCCGGCGCAACTCCCCTGTCCTCGCCCTGTCGCGTTCCCGTTTCCGCCGGCGCTTCTCATTGGCGTCAATAATGGTCTGCAAGTGTCGCTGTTCCTCCGGCGTGATGTCCAGCCATCGAATGATCGTAGAGTTCTTCAGATTATAGCCGGCGCCGGGATAGCCTTTTTTCCTCGCCTCCTCATTCGCCTTCGCATCATTCTTAGCCATCCACGCTTTCTCGGCGCTTTTTGTCGCCCGGATCACCTCTTTTTCAGACAGCGGCTCCTTAAATCCAGCGTTCAGCTCTATCATCTGTCTCAGCGCCTCATCGGGATCATCAGTGAGGCAACAACTCCAGTATCGATATAAAAAACAAAACAGCTCCCTGTATCCCTTCAGATCATAATTTCTAAGCTCCGCAAGACGAATCAAATCCAGTAGCCTGGCATAGTGCAGCGTCTGGATATTATGTAGCCGGACAAGTTTCCCTTTTCTTCCTTTCTTCCCTGTCTCCGCCCTTGTCAATTCCGGCAAGTACTCATATTGCAAGTCACGGAGGACATACCTGTCGCCGTGCCGGTACTCGACGACGACCTCCCTTTTGCTCTTGGAGTTGACCGACCCGTCGATCCGGAACACCCTGGTCGGATCCAGCGACTTCTTGTCCGCCCCCACATAGCTAAGTTGCTCATAAAAATAGTTCTCCACCGCCTTCCACAGCGGCAAGGCCTTGTACGGGACCGGCTCGATCAACCAAACGCATACGATTCCGCGACCCGAGAAAATGATGAGATTAGGTTCAGGCAAGATATTGTCATAGAATACCTCGATGTCCAGCTTCCCGACCACCCACTCCGGCTCATAGCCAATCGTATGGCAATCCACATCCACGTACAGAGCCCTCAGCTGCCTTATATTCTCGATTCTTCGTTGAGGCTTATAAAAGGTATTCTGGCTAAAATAGACGTCCTCTCCAAGCCATTTAGGCAGTTCTACAGCCAATTCGTTGGGCTGGTAGTGATACTGCCTCCATCCCCCATCCGGCTCCTTCTTCGCCAGCGTGATCCATCCTGAGGCGCCGCGGTGTTGAATCCATACATGCCGCTTTGCGCGATCCAAAGGGGAAATTTCCATATTCTCCAGCTTCAAATTCTCCACAAAACACCCTCCCTACATGGGAAACAACCGCATAGTCGCGCGGGTGCGAGGTACGATCATTATGCAGAAAGACAGCGGCCGTTTCTTCAAAATTTACACACCATTCAAATAGAAAAAGGGAAAATAAGAATGCCATGAGGATCAATCGAGGCCTATTGAATAGGAGAGGACTCTGGCGGTCTTGAATTTCGACACTTTATTTCAAAATCCTCCATTTATTTCAAAAATCGTAAAATCGATTAACAAAAATGCTCTTTTGGCTGCATTTCTTGGAACACCGGCGACCCGTAGTCTTTTGGGCCGGGAAGGGCGGTGTGATAGGCTGGACCGAGCCGGAAGGCGAGGGCTTCGGCGCTTGGGCTTACAGTGGCTGAGCCTTTCCGGCTGCCAGCCGACCATCACACCGCCCCGGGGACCCGGACCAAAAGGAAACGGAAGCGCCGGTGCAGCTACACCTATCTGTCGCTTTTTGTCGAAAATTAACCAATATTTAATGTCAGACAAAAAAATAAAACAATAAACATCATTATTGATCGCGGCGGTGCTTTGAGCAACTCCTTGATTCTGCTTCGCACGGCCGTGGACAGCGGAAGGTTCTGGATCGCAAGCAGCTTCTCCGAGCGGCTGAGCGCCGGGCTTCTCCAGGCTCCAGCCGGATGGCCAAAGGCCAGAAGGCGGCCAGCCGGGAAGACCGGCGCGGAAATGGAATCTTTGTTCGAACCACGAAACTTTTGTTTGTTGGAAGAAAAGATGAAATAAACGTTTATTTATTGTTTTAATTATTTTAATGTATACTCTATTATTTTTATCATCACTTATTCGTTTAATGATTTGTTCCTTCAAGCAGCGGTGCAATGCATTGGCTTCTTCGGTCACGCTTCGCACGGCTGCGGATGAATGGGCCCATAGGCAACTTCTTCGAATGAACCGAGCGCCGGGCTTCTCCAGGCTCCAGCCGGATGGCCAAAGGCCAGAAGGCGGTCAGCCGGGAAGACCGGCGCGGGCTGGACTTAGTCTTTGTATTTCTTTAACCGCTCCTCAAGCTCACGTCGCATCTGTTCGATATCTTCATCAACCTCTTTGCTTTTGGCGCTTTCGGCAGCAAGCTGCTCTTCGTAGCCCCGGAGCCAGTCCGGCACGATCTCGCGGCGGACGAATCTAGCGCCTCCATGGCTGTGAATGGTCACCTCATTTGGATCGATCCCGACCTGAATCCGTTGCACTTTTTCATTCAAGAAATAGGTCAGAAAAGCAATTGGTTCGCGGATGTCATTGCGTTGCATAATGCGCCTTGCCGTTTGAATGAGCTCATCCATCCAGTTTCCGCCGAAAGCTTTTTGAGCCAAGACCGCTATCTTCGTGAATTGCTGTTCTGTTATGTACCGGTCATAAGCCTGCACTACAGCCAAAAACTGCAAATACCGATCATCTGCTTGAGCTTCCTTTTTCTCTTCCAAGGCAACGACAACCGGCTCAACGACTTTCTCTCTGATTTGAAAGCGGATCGCCGCAACTTTGCGTTTTTCCCTTATCTCCTCGTATGTGAACATGATGTCCGTCTTCTCCGCAATCTCCTTCTTGGCGGGATTAAGCACTCGTTTTTTGAAATTGTGGTATTCTGAATACTTGTCCCCTGCTCCAACCATCATCCGCAAATCATCCAGACGAATCACGACCTCGCCCATATACTGCCAACGTTTTAAAAGCTCGTACATACGGATGGAGTAAGAGCTTTTCAGTTCCATCACATTCTTCAGGCGATAGGTCGTAAATTCCCTTTTCAGCTGCAGGAGGTAGGGCTTCAAGCGGGGATCAAAGGCCAAGCTGACATAGCCGGAATGCTCGTCGTATTCCACGTATGAAACCCAACTCAGCTGTTTGAGCTTCTGGCCTTCTCTGATCTCAAGCACCTTGCGCATCAAATTTTTCGTGATCTCCCGAAGCTCCGTGTATTTAGGGCTTCCCCGATATCCCAGCAATTCAGAGAACTCCTGTATCGGCAGCTTATACATTTTAAAATCGGCGTCATCTTTGCGAATCTGGCTGATGATATACAAGATGATCTTCTGTTCGATAGTGGACAGCTTATAGTTCGCCTCAATCAGCGCATTGGACTTCGTCACGGCGCTGTTGTACTGCGGCTGGACAGCCGGAGTCTGCATCCTCTCATCCTCCACCTACTAAATTAGGAAAATAACTCCTTGATCCTATTCTACAAGAAAACACTCACGTTAAAAAGTACATTTTTTCGTACATGTACGCTTTATTTATTAAAGCGTACACAAGAAAACATGTGTACGAGATAAACACCAAAAATGTACGCTGGACACCAAAAATGTACGCCGAAACAACCAAAAATGTACGAGATAAACACCAAAAATGTACGCTGGACACCAAAAATGTACGCCGAAACAACCAAAAATGTACGAGATAAACACCAAAAATGTACTGTCCAAATCGCTGAAACCCTTGATAAATCAAGGATCTTGCCCCCTCCTAAAATATATAAAGATTTAAAAGATATAAATACTAAAAGTATATAAAAGCAGCAAAAAGGGGGCTGCCGCTCAATATACACAAGGGTTTAATATATCTTGCTGTGCTGAAGAGGAAAAACAAACAAGGTCTCCTAGGCCTTGTACGGCCCGTATGAGACGCTTTTTTTGATGGGTTAATGGTTTTCTACCCCCCAAGCTTCAAAACGCCAAAATAAGCCGTTTAACGACGTTTTACGGCAAGTTTTGATTTTTTCTTCCACAGCGCCACTTTGATCGGCCTCTTGATCTTGCTTCGCACGACCGCGGACAACGGAAGGAGCTAGATCGCAAGCGGCTTCTTCGAGCGGCTGAGCGCCGGGCTTCCCTAGGCTCCGGCCGGATGGCCAAAGGGCCAGAAGGCGGCCAGCCGGGAAGACCGGCGCGGAAATGGAATCTTCGTGCGAACCACGAAACTTTTGTTTGTTGGAAGGAAAGATGAAATAAACGTTTATTTATTGTTTTAATTATTTTAATGTATAATTCATTATTTTTAGTATCAATCATTTATTCGATGATTTATTGCTTCAAGCAGCGGTGCAATGCATTGGCTTCTTCGGTCACGCTTCGCACGGCTGCGGATGAATGGGCCCGCAGGCAGCTTCTTCGAATGAACCGAGCGCCGGGCTTCCCTAGGCTCCGGCCGGATGGCCAAAGGGCCAGAAGGCGGTCAGCCGGGAAGACCGGCGCGGGCTTCGTTCACAGATCAAGCCCTGCAGTGACTTCATCGATTTGCTCCTGCGTAATGCCGATGTAGCGAAGCGTTTCGGCCTGGCTGGAGTGATTGAGGATTTTTTGGATCATGGCCAAGTCCGTTCCTTGTTTGTATGCGAAATAGCCGAACGTTTTGCGCAGGGAGTGGGTGCCGATGCGATCCACAATCCCAACTGCTTTGGCGGCCCGGTTCAGGATGTAGTGGGCATGCTGACGGCTGATCGCCCGGCCTCCTTTTTGGCTCCGAAACAGCGGCTCGTCGCCGCGGGCGTGCGGCCGCTCCTGCGCTAAATACAGCTCGATCAGGCGGCGAGTTTTTCTGTTCAGTGCGACAACCCGAGTCTTTTTTGTCTTCTTTTCCACGATCTCAATGCGTTCGACAACGCCTTTTTGATTCCTCACATCCCCAACTCTCAGAGCCAAAATATCGCTGATCCGCAGCCCCGTATTGATCCCGATCGTAAAAAGAAGCTCGTCTCTCAACGACGAAGCACGCAAAATCTTTTTCATCGCTTCGATTTTTTCCCTATCTTTGATGGGATGGACGGTATGCAAAATATGACACCCCCTTGTCCATGAGGGAGATGAGTAAGATTTTTGGACAAAAAGTGGGAGAGCGGCAAAGCGGCTTCGTGTTGCTTCCTTCAACGTATTTAACGTCAGACAAAAATCTGACATAACGTGCTTTTGTCAGATTTAAAAAAAATCCCCTCCACTTCCGGAAGGGGCGAGACAGTCTATTTTTTAGCCACGACAGCGGCCGGCGGCCTTTTTCCCGCCCGCAGCTGTGCAAGCGAAAGGCCAAATGTATATTGAAAATGGGGATAATCTTTAAAGCTCTTCCAATCCCCGCCCCATTCAAGGCCAAGCGACTTTCCGATCTGACCGACGCGAAACCACCGACGGTCGAGGCTCCAGCTGGGGATCAGCGTACCTTTGAAAACATTGCAGACACAAACGTCAAACGCCAATCCAAAATTATGATAACTGTATCCTCCACGGGCGTTCGTAACAATCCGTCCAGGTTTTGTCCGCCCCAGCGCATACAGGCGATTCTGCTCCTCGACGGTTCGAAACCCTTGCGTAATGATGATATAAATGCCTTCCTCATAAGCCTTTCGAATCAACGCTCTAGCTTTATCCGCCACCAACGGATGCAGCCCGGACAGCCTTTTCTCCGCCCGGAAAAGCAGCTCCACCAATTCCACTTCGAATTCCCTCCCATCATCAATTCTGCGGACCTCGGCTCAATGCGATAGTTAGATCTTGAATGGATTTGGTCAACTGATCCAGCTTCGTCTCCATCCGATACAGAAGATAGATAGAAACAAGGATCGGGAAGGAAACTTCACTGATCATCGAAAACAAATCCATTGCTTTTCCCCCTTTCAATGCTCAAAAACGGAAGGCGAGAAACCTTCCGTTCATGACAGATGCGTTATGGCAGCTGGATGTCTTGCGTTTCGCGTTCAATGATGCGGGCGCTCTTCGGGCTCACCAGCTCCCCGTTGCCGGTCATAAAAACATTTGCCGCTACGAGCTGGTTCATCACCGTTTTCACTTGCACCGGATCAACCGGCTCCTTGGGATAGCGGATCAAAATCCGCGCCGGCCCCGCTTGAGCGTTAAACGTCAGTTCCAACGTCTTCATTGTTCATTCCCCCTCTCATCATGCATTGATAATATGGCTGGTCAACGTCGTGCGCACGTACCGCAAGCTGCCGCTCGACAAGCTGGCGATGGCGGCGGCGGCATCGTAAAGCGATTGGACACTTGCGTCGCTCTTCACTCTGAAGGTTTGCGAGCGGATGATGTCCTTTCCGTCGCTGTCCTTTCCGGCGTAGAAGTCCAAAACAAGAGTGCGGCCCGACACCATTTCTGAAGCGGCCATTTTCCTACCTCCTTTCGATTTGCCAACATCATATCAACCGAGAACACCCATAGACAAAGACGATTTCAAAGCGAAAAAAGAAAAAAGCGGCCTCCAATGCCGCCGATCCTTCCGGTTTATTGCGATAAATCATTCATTTCACTACATAACCACCGTTTCACAAACTGCGCTGCCGTTTATCCATTGCCTGCGATGCGGTTCATGAATCTCCCCGTAGCACATCTCAATCCATTTTGCATTTTTGAGTTGGTCAATGCAGAACTTGCGGGAATGAAACACAGGAATCTGATGTCCGGAAAGAAGATGGATCGTGGTGCACTGGGGAGATCTTTGCCGGAACTGCTCAATCTCTCTTGACACAAACCACCCTACACGGCTTTGTCGGCCGACCGGCTCGCGAACGTTAAACGGAATGATGGTAAAGCCATACGACAATACGATGGGAACGAGCTGCTTTTTCCCCACCAACTCCCCATACCGATGGCGGTTGATCGAAATGCTTGTGCCAAAGAAGGTCAGAAGCCGCTTCAAAAACAGACTCGATTGCACGTCAAGCAGCTTAGTTTCCCCGCTCCTGAAAAAAAGTTTGACCGAATCCCCTCTGTTTTCCACGTTGACAGGGATAAACGCCTGGCCGGCATAGGCGAACCGCTTTACCTCTTTCCAGTCCAACTTTTTTCATCCCCTTCTTCCCCTTAACGCTCGGGGTGAAATTTGTCGAAAATATCACATTTTTAAGTACAATATACCCCTATTTGGCAAAAAAATCAAAATGACAAAACCTTATCTTTCAGCTCGAAAACAGCGATTTTTGTTCTGAAAAACGCCGATTCGATTAATTTGTGCTTTGAAAGGCAAAATTGGCACTGGTATCTTAATTTTATGTCAGACGAAAAATGTTGAATTAGTGAAAGTCTGGAGGTATAATAAACACAAATAGTGTCGGACAAAAAATAGAGGTGATGGCGATGATGGAAGGAAGATGCTATGAGCGGCACGATTTTCAGGTTCTCGTCCTTCAGGAATTCGGCAAGCGGCGCCCTCGGTCCCCAGAGGAAACAAAGAGGCTGCAGGAAGAGTACCTCCGGCTTCTTGAAGAAATTCCCCGAATGTGGGAAGAATTCGTAGAGAAACATAAAAACATTTATGAGCGGTTCGGATACCTCGATGTTGTCGTCCATGATGATCTGCGCGTCGAACGCAAAAAGCTCCAACGTGGACGCCCAAAAGAAGAAAAGTCCAAGTCATATCGCATTACCGTGCGCTTGGACGACGAGCTTTACGAACTTCTCCAGAAATACTGTCAGACAAAAAACATGTCGGAGTCGGAGGCGGTGCGGCAACTCATATCGGAATTGAAGTGGAAGCGTTTCTAACGCTCTTATTTTTTGCAATCATTGAAGGAATCTATAAAATAACGTAGAATAAATCATATAAACAAAAGAAGAAACAAACCTTGGAAGAAAGGAAGGTGATATAAGTGGCCATCACCATCACCATGGGCATCCAGAAAGGCGGATGCGGAAAGTCCACGACAACAGGAGTCCTCGCCTATTTGTTGAGCAGGGACGGATACAGGGTTTTGGCCGTCGACATGGACTCGCAGGGGAATTTGACAGAGCTCCTTTCGCGAAAGCCATCCAACGAATTCACGGAGAAATCCGTTCTCGAAGCGATGCAGGAGAGGGATCCGGAGCCGTACATAGTCAAGGTCAACGACAGGTTGGATCTGCTTCCGGCCAACAACTTCCTGGCCACGTTCCCCCGTTGGATTTACACAGGGGAGACGTACCTTGGAAAATATATTAGGTATAAGGGAAAGCCGACCTTGATACTGGACGATACGTTGGACAAGATCCGGCATCGTTACGATTTCATTGTTATCGACACGCCGCCTTCGTTGAGCGAGCAGACGACAAACGCCTTGTGCGCAAGCCAGTATGTCATCATGATGTTCGAGTGCTCCAATTGGTGCTACTCGGCGGTCCCGAATTTTATGGAATCCGTTGAGGGAGCGAGGGTGCATGGGCGGCACAATACCAGGCTGCTGGGCATTCTCAGAACCATGAACGACGTCCGCCGCAACGACGCGAAGGCGTTCAATGAAATGATCGAGGAAGATTATCCGAACGAGGTGTTCAAAACGATCATCACCCGCAAGGCGCCGATCGGACGCCTGTCGCTATACGGCTTTGAGGAAAATAATGAGTTGAACCAGGCGTTGGAGCAGTATGAAAACTTCTACAAGGAGATGATGGAACGTGTCCAAAGTAGATGACATCAAAAACATGAAGCGCCAGCAAAAAGTCATCACGCCTACGCAAGTGCTGACCGATCCTGTAGGGGAAGAAAACAATACAGTTTTAAACGAAGATGACAACCAACCAAGAAAGGAAGGAAAGAAAGTGGAAAGAAAGCGTGTTTCCTTCGATATTCGGACGGACCTGCACAAAGAGTTGAAGATGCAGTCGATTTTGCAGGAGAAGAATATTTATTTGCTTATTGAAGAAGCTTTAGAGAAGTATTTAAATGAGTTAAAAAATAATTAATCATTAAAAGTCCGCGCCGGTCTTCCCGGCTGGCCGCCTTCTAGCCTGCGGCTATCCGGCCGGAGCCTGGGGAAGCCCGGCGCTCGGTCCATTCAAAGAAGCATCGTGCAAGCGGACTCATCCCGCAACCATGCGAAGCAACTTCAGGCAGCAACTCATCGCATCGCTGCGGGAAGGAAAGAAAAAAACCCAATCAAAAGGAAAAACGCCTGATCGCAAGGTGTTGAGCCGATGACAAAACCCGCTGAAAAAATCAGCGGGTTTTCGCGTTAGTCTTATTTTTCGCTTCTCAAACGTAGAAGACATCATTCGTATTGCGACAGCGGATGATGGTTTCAATTCCTCATAGGTAAGATAAAAACCCCCAAAAAGCGTTGATACATCAACACTTTTCAAAATAGGTCAAGTCCAGTATACTCCATTTCGAAAATTCCGTCAATAGAGTGAATCGCTGATGGCTGTAGGAAGGAAAGAAAAAAAGAAACTGTCGTCGATCCCCCGGAGTTTTTGCACGATTGGAAGTCGACGACAGAAAGGATTGAAGCAGTTGTTTTTCATAAAAACATGAAAACCGCGTTAAACTCGAAAAACGGTCCGTACAAACATTTTTTCTTTCTTGAATAGAAAACCATTGCCTTATCCATTAAAACGCGTTACAAGCAAATTTGAGCGGTCATTTTTTAGCAGAGTGCCTATTTTTTATTTTTACCGATCCATATATGAGAAATATTAGAATATTTATTGTCTGACAAAAATATAAAATACATATTTCGACAAATCGTGACAAAAAACAGAGATCGATAGAACAAAGTCCGCGTTCGCCGGCGCTTCCGTTTCCTTTTGGTCCGGGTCCCCGGGGCGATGTGATGGTCGGCTGGTGGCCGGAAACGCTATGCTGACTGATGGACAAATCACCGAAGCACGCGCCTTTCCGGCCCGTTCCAGCCTATCACATCGCCCTTCCCGAACCAAAAGACTACGGGTCGCCGGAAGACCATAATTCCAATACCTCATCATCACTTGTAATTAGACATAGTCAAGATTATAGGAAGCCCTAAGTTTTCAGTAACATTCTCTGCATCTCAGCAAGCCTTAAAAGTTGTACTTTTTAGGCTTGGTTAGCCGACTTGTCTTCCCCAAGCCGTCCGAAGAGCGCAGACCCTTTACGCGCCTAACAAACAAAAATTATAATGGGGTGAGGCAAAGGAAGGAGCGTACTTGGGAAGGAGGTAAAAAAATAAAACGCATTTTAGATCCATTGTATTTTTTAATGCAACGGATCTAAAATGCGTTAACACAATTGTCATTATTTTGTTTCAGTTACCCGTAAGATTGCTTCTTTATAATCAGATATGTCAAGTAAATCACTAATATTGTATCTTTTATGACTGACAATCTCCAGAAGTTTTAGTACTTTAAGTTCTTTTCCTTTGACTTCTTTTGTCAATTCTCTTGCTAAATCCTTATAGTAATCTTCTAATTCACCTTTTTTTAAAATCATCACATTATTATCGAATAAATGATCGAGAAAGCGATCAACTTTCATTTTTAACTCTTCATCGCCTTTGATGTCGTTATAGTTAGTTTTTTTGCTTATCTTTGGTCTCAAATATTCCCATAAACTAATAAGGTCTTCATTAAATTCCCTTTTGGCACACATATCATCTAAAATATAACATAATTTTTTGGCGTCAGCTTGATTAGGATCGAGTATTTTTTTTCTTATTTCTTTTGACTTTTTATAATCACCTTTGTATTTTTGTAAACCAGCTCTAATTTCACTGAGAGCATTATAATTAAATCCATCGATGTATTCAGCAATTTGTTCTAAACCGTTTTCAAGGTAATCAAAATCAGCAATAACAAAGTAATCAATTCCTAAATCTCTTAACAAAGCCATATAAATTCCGAATTGGCTCTTTCCGCCAACTTTGACTACAGAAATATTTCTTTTATCTAATATTCCGGTCTGCTCAAAAATAAAGTCAGCGATTAAAGGTATAATATATTCTTCTCCACCTTCAACTAAAATTACTTTATCAGCAAAGAATAACTCGGAATTTTTACTCCAAAGCAATTGTTTTATCTTTTGTATTTCTTGAATAGTTCTTTCGTTATTAGTTAAACTAAATGTTTTGGTTTCAGAAGTACCTTCGGGCTTTCTAACTACAATAATGTTTTCAATCTCAGTATTTCTAATAAATTCTTGACTATGTGTCGTAATAATTACTTGATTTTTGTAATTGTCATCTAGAGAAACAAATTCATCTAGTTTGTTAGAAAGCATCCTTCTTGCATGAGGGTGTAAAAATAGTTCAGGTTCTTCAACTGCTAGAAGTGAGTTGCACTTATGAAGTTTGGAACAATAGTAAGAGAACAGTCCAATAATTAACGCACTTTGCAATCCAGAACCTTTTTCTGATAATTGAGATTCAATACCATCGTTTATATATATACTTACATTTTTATATATATCATCTTTCTCATTAGGTAACATTCTAAAACTAATATAACTATAATTTATTAATTCCTTTAATTTACTCTTTATATCATTAGCCGTATCCTCAAATACCTTATCTGTTAGTTTTTTTATCATTTCGCTCTGCTTTTTAATCTCTTCATCCACTTCTTTATTTTTATTGTCCCATAATGATTTCAGTAATTTTCCATACCATGTCCAATTGGTTATCTTTAACTGATTTGAAGGATCTCTGAAAGCAGGTAAAATCGAACTAGTAATGAATGCATCTCTTAATTTTTTTGAAATCGTCGGGAAACATCTGAAATATTTTTCATTCTTTTTATCTTTAACCAGCATCCCATGAATAAATTGCATGTCTTCATCATCTGAACCATATCTATTAGCATAAATATAAAAAATAACTTCCTCTTTGTCTCTAATCCAATAACATAAATCCGTTCCTTCAAATTTATCAAGATCTCGTTTCGGATCAAACTCATCATAATCCATCTTTAGTTGATCGTGTATTATTACCTTATCATTTTCAAATTTAGCCCAATATTCTATTCCAAATCTTTCTTGCCGGATAATTTTTATTTCTTGAAAAGTATTACTGTCTGGGACTTTTCCGGATAGCTTAACAGCAATAAACATTTCATTGGCATAATCTATTTTTTTGTTTCCTTTTATTTCTCTTTCAACAGCATAAAAATCTTTTATATCTAATGATGATTTACTTGGCAATTTTTCTCCAAGTAATAGGTCCAGTGCTTTAATAATATTACTTTTTCCAGCATTGTTTTTACCGATAAGGATATTTTTTCCCTCTTTAAAACTTACATGGATATCTTTAATGCTTCGAAAGTTTTTTATATATAAGTCAGAAACAAACATTTTAACTCCCCCTAAAAAATTATGGTCATAGAAAATCTCCATGAGCGAATTCCATTCTCCGTATAGGTATGAAAATAATCACTCACGGACAAGACGATTTTCACAGGAAAGATCCATGGGCAGCACGCTTTGCCCTCCACCCAGGGATGAAAATCATGCGTCAGTCCTGCATTTTCACGGAAAAGTTCCATGAGCAATTTTTGCTCTCCACCCGGGCATGAAAATGACTCATCGGGGCGCATGCATTTTCACGGAAAAGTTCCATGAGCAATTTTTGCTCTCCACCCGGGCATGAAAATGACTCATCGGGGCGCATGCATTTTCACGGAAAAGTTCCATGAGCAATTTTTGCTCTCCACCCGGGCATGAAAATCCCCCTTTTCTTCCCATAATGAAGAATAGGCGCAAACAGTTCAACAGGACGTTATGCTTAATGGTGGCTTAGACCCTGTACGGAAAAGTGTTTGAATCCACTGGGTGCACCACCCATTGTCCGCCCTTTCCTGTGATAGAGGAAAGGTGACGACGAACGGAAAACTGCCGCATTTCTCCCGTGGATTCGCTGTTTGCGCACTCGATCATCGAAAAGGAGGATTTTCATCATGGATGTCATCTATCCTCGCTGCGCAGGATTGGATGTTCATGCCGAAACCATCGTCGCCTGCGCGCTATGGGAAGAAGATGGACACATTCAAAAGGACATTCAAACCTTCTCCACGTTCTCGAAGGGACTTGGTGACCTGCTTGAGTGGCTCGAAGAACATGGCGTTACCCATGTCGCCATGGAATCCACCGGCGTGTATTGGAAACCGGTCTTCGCCTTCCTCGAGGGCTATGTCGACTTGACACTGGCCAATCCGCAGCGGATCAAAAATGTCCCGGGAAGAAAAACCGATGTCTCTGACGCCGAGTGGATCGCCAAGCTGCTCCGCCATGGACTCGTTGAAAAAAGTTTCGTCCCCCCAGCGGATATTCGCGAATTGCGGGATTTTACCCGCCTCCGCAAAAAGTGGGTCGGACAGCTGACTTCGGAGAAAAACCGGATTCAAAAAGTGCTCGAGTCTTCCAATGTCAAACTCGGCTCGGTCCTCTCCGATCTCTTCGGCGTTTCCGGAAAAGACATCCTCGCCCGGCTGCTTGAGAAGGGATACGTGGACAAGGACGAGTTGGATCAATGCCTGCGCGGAAGGCTCAAAAAGAAAAAGCAAGCGGTGTACGATTCGCTGCTCGGCACCTTGACCGAACACGAGCTCCGTCTCCTTCGCCTCTTGTGGAAACACGTTGAGGAATTGGAGCAGTTAATCGAAGAAGTCGACCAGCATATCGACCGCCTGCTCGAGCCGTATCGCGAGGAAGTGGACTTACTGATGACCATGCCTGGAATCAAAAAACAAACCGCCGCCGTCATCATCGCCGAGATGGGAACCGACATGAGCGTCTTTGAAACGCCGGAACGGGCGGCTTCATGGACGGGGTTGTCCCCCGGCAACCATGAAAGCGCCGGAAAGCGAAAGAGCACGCGCACGACAAAAGGCAATCCCCATCTCCGATCGGCGTTATGCGAGGCGGCATGGTCAGCAGCTCGATCCAAGACGCATCCCTTGTCCCGAAAGTTTTGGTCGTTGGCGGCCCGGTGCGGGAAGAAAAAAGCCCTCATCGCCATTGCTCGGCGGATGTTGGTGATCATCTTTTGCATGATCTCCCGCAAAGAGCCGTTCCGCCAACCACAACTTATTTAGTCTAGCCAAAAGGCAGACAGGTTATACGAGATGCCTAAAATCGGGCACCTCTGCTTTCCTATTGCCTTTTTTGGCCATTTTCAGTATACCCTCACGGATCAGGAGCGTATACCGCACTCACCAAGTGGTGGGGATTTTCACGGAAAAGTTCCATGAGCAATTTTTGCTCTCCACCCGGGCATGAAAATCCCCCTTTTCTTCCCATAATGAAGAATAGGCGCAAACAGTTCAACAGGACGTTATGCTTAATGGTGGCTTAGACCCTGTACGGAAAAGTGTTTGAATCCACTGGGTGCACCACCCATTGTCCGCCCTTTCCTGTGATAGAGGAAAGGTGACGACGAACGGAAAACTGCCGCATTTCTCCCGTGGATTCGCTGTTTGCGCACTCGATCATCGAAAAGGAGGATTTTCATCATGGATGTCATCTATCCTCGCTGCGCAGGATTGGATGTTCATGCCGAAACCATCGTCGCCTGCGCGCTATGGGAAGAAGATGGACACATTCAAAAGGACATTCAAACCTTCTCCACGTTCTCGAAGGGACTTGGTGACCTGCTTGAGTGGCTCGAAGAACATGGCGTTACCCATGTCGCCATGGAATCCACCGGCGTGTATTGGMAACCGGTCTTCGCCTTCCTCGAGGGCTATGTCGACTTGCCACTGGCAATCCGCAGCGGATCACAAATGTCCCGGGACGAAAAACCGATGTCTAGGACGCCGAGTGGATCGCCACGCTGCTCCGCCATGGACTCGTTGAAAAAACTTTAGTCCCAATAGCGGATATTCGCGAATTGCGGGATTTTACCCGCCTCCGAAAAAAGTGGGTCGGGCAGCTGACTTCGG